>JASFLN010000195.1:0-4504 GCA_050118075.1 Anaerolineales bacterium | reverse complement strand
TGCAGCGCTGCCCCCGGATATGCGCCCCCCGGCGCAAGCAAAGAAAGGGAGCTTGCGCGAGGTGATTTGTCCTGGTTGCGGAATCAAGTTCTGGACGAACAGAAGCACAGATTTCTGTCTTGATTGTGATTAGATCCATTGCCGACGAGATGTGGTCATGCTCCAAAAGAAAAAGTCTCTACAACTAATGTAGAGACCTTTCGTGTGGGCGCGATCCCACTCCACTGCGTTCCGGGGGTGCTCCGGATACTGGTGTCTCCATTTTCCAAACAAAAAAGCCACTTCAACAAAGGAAGTGGCCATTACAGTGGGCGCGAATGGACTCGAACCATCGACCTCACGGATGTGAACCGTGCGCTCTGACCAGCTGAGCTACGCGCCCTGTTCGTTGAGACGTTTCCTGCTCTATACGAGCAATACATTCTCTAGCAGGATGCCCTAGGTCTAGTTTACCATGATCTTCCCAAGACATATAAATATCAAACCCAAGCTCCTGCACGCTCATCTTCTCCATCCAAAGGTCTCAATTCGTCAAATTCCAGGGCAGCAAACAACACTTGCATAGCCATATGTATTACGTTGTCAGCATATTTATTTAAGTGCTTCCACCCCTCCACTTAAGAAATGCAGCTAGTCCTTTACGGTCAAAGAAATATCCCTTCAACCAGAAATTGTTCCAACTATATCAGCAACTTCTCGCCCAAATATCTGGAGTGCAATAGTACTCACAATTTGTATTTCCCTGGTGAAAAATTGGTTGGGCAGTTTGCAACCTTCAAATACATGGTGTTTTTTCCATAAAATAGAATTAATTTATGGAATTGAACTCCACATATTCATATTATTTCATGGAATGCAACTCCATAAATTTTGACTAATTTGTGGAGTTGCTGTATAATTTTGCCATGATAAAGCGTGCATTTGAACCCTTGAAGTCCCATCTTGCTCCTAATTCAGTATTAGTCATTTACGGGCCTCGGAGAGCGGGGAAAACAACGCTTCTTCAAAGCTACTTGTCCTCCACTGAGTGGAAATATAGATCAGTCGTTGGTGATGATGTGCCAACCCAACAACTTTTATCTTCAAGAAATGTGGCTCAGATTCAGGAGTATCTGGAAGGGTATGAACTATTCGCGATCGATGAGGCTCAATATGTGCCCGAAATTGGACACGCGTTAAAAATCATTGTCGATCAGGTGCCAGATATTCGAGTGATCGCTACTGGTTCATCGTCTTTTGAACTCGCAGGTCAAATCGGTGAACCGCTAACTGGTCGAAAGAAGACGCTTACCTTGTATCCAATCTCACAAGGAGAACTGCTTTCGCTTTACAACAAATACGACCTTAAACAGGATCTCGAAGATCGTTTGATTTTTGGTTCATACCCTCAAGTTGTCATGGCAAATAAACGCCAAGAGCGAATAACAGTCATTACAGAAATTGCTAATTCATATTTGTTGAAAGATATCCTTGATTTCGACCGGGTAAGGGGCTCTCGTCCTATCTGGGATTTACTAAAACTCTTAGCGTTCCAAGTCGGAAGCGAGGTATCTCAGAACGAATTGTCTAGATCGCTTGGGATCGATGTGAAGACTGTTGGGCGATACCTTGATTTGCTTGAGAAAGCGTTTGTTTTATATAGGCTTGATGGCTTCAGCCGCAATCTACGCAGTGAAGTAACCAGAAACTCGAAATACTATTTCTACGACAATGGGATACGGAACGCAGTGGTAAACCAATTCAATCCAACTGACCAACGAGACGATATTGGCGCTCTGTGGGAAAACTTCATCGTCATGGAGCGAATAAAGCATCTTGAATATTCATTCATTCCAGCTAACCAATACTTTTGGCGAACCTACTCTCAACAGGAAATTGACCTTGTTGAAGAGAAGGGTAAGAGTCTAGACGGGTACGAGTTCAAATGGTCACAGTCCAAGTCCCCGAAGGTGCCACCGGAATGGTCACGGACATATCCCCGAGCTACCTACTCGGTCATAACTCCCGACAATTATCAGGAATTTGTCTTATAAACAATCGGCCTTCAGATCGGATCCTTGCCCCCAGGATTTCAGATAGTTCTAGGTCAAGCCTACCGCACTGTTAGGATTGAGGTTCTGCAACCTCGCCGGCAATCCGTCTCTCCGATGCCATCGCCCCAGTGGGCTCCGTATCACCAGTTTTCTGCCGGGTTCCCCGAATTGCACCAATGTAAACCGCCGCGATCACCAACAGACCGCCCGCGATCAGCTCGATCGTAATCGGCTGGTCTAGCACCAGCGCACCCAATCCCGCCGCGATTACAGGCATGGCCGAGATCGCAAACGTCGCTGCCGATGCGGTCCAGCTCTTGACGATATAAAGGAAGAGCTGAAACAAACCTACCGAACCCAGCAGGATCAGCCAGAGGAGAGCGAGCCAGGAAGCACTCTCCGTGGGCACAAGCAACGGCTCCTGCATCAGCACCGAACCGATCCAGAGCAATACCGCACCGGAGGCCATCCCGATCGCATTCATAGTCGCTGGATGCAGGCTACGATAGCGGCGGGCGACCACGCTCGAGGCGGAAGCAGAGAATACCCCGACTAATGCGGCGAGCAAATACGTGAAATGGATCTCGCCCCCAAGAGTACCGATTGATAGAACTCCAATACCCGCGACTGTCAACAGCCCACCAAGGACTCCCCGAACCGTCAGGCGTTCCTGGCCGATGGCTACCGCCATCAGCAAGGTAACCAGCGGAGCGGCTGCCATAACGATCGAGACTGTGCCTGCGGCAAGACCGACCAACGCGTAGTAAAGTCCCGCGTAGGAGATCCCAAACCCAAACACTCCATAGAGTACGGCGCCTGCCAATTCTCGACCTCGCACCCGCGGCAAACCACGAACCCTCGTCATCACAAAGAAGATGAGCGCTGCCAGCGAGAAGCGCAGCGCAGCACCGAAGAGCGGCGGCAGCTCGCGATTGCTGAATGACACAGCGATGAAGTTTGTGCCACCAATAAGGATCCCGGCGATAAACGCGGCGTATGTTTTTGCATCACGAGAGTTCTGCATGGGGACCTCCTGCGTCTACACGGAAAGGCAGGTTGCGAGGCAAATTGGCGGAGGGCCAATCCGGATTTGATCCTGGGCAGGATCATTTAATTGGACAATATTTATCCAATATACCATGGGTTACTTGTGTCTGACCACTACCTATGGCAAAGTGGGGTGATCTTGAACCAAATGGAGGCCTTCATGGAATCACGTTGGATCCCGCTTGTGCTCGGCGGATTTCTCCCCGCGATCTTCTACGGTCTCGCCGGCGTGCTGCAGAAAGCAAGCGCACGCGCCGGCGGCAGCGCGCCGCTCTACGTGATCACCTTCGGGCTGGCAACCTGCCTCACCGGCTTGGTGTACCGGCAGATTGTCGGGGACAACTCATTTTCCGGGCGTGCAGTCGTGTGGGCGCTGATTGCTGGAACGTTCTTCGCTATCGGCGCCGGCCTGATCTCAAATACCCTCATCCAGTACAACGCCTCCATCTCGCAGCTCTCACCACTCTACAATATGAACATCCTTGTGACGGTCGCGCTCGGTCTGCTGATCTTCGCTGAATGGGGTTCCGTCTCCGTGCCGCGTCTATTGATCGGCACAGCCGTCATCCTTATCGGAGGTTATCTGGTCTCAAGCGCCTGAGCGATGAACTTCTGGGAATTTATCGAGCGTCAACAAGCTCACGCATCACAAAATGCCGTGCCCTTGGTGAGTTGTCAACACGCACAAAATTGCGTGTCTCCATATACTCGCGGACGGCTGGATACTCAAACCGGTAGATCACAATCTGTTCCGGCTTCGTCCTCATCATGACGGAGTAGATTTCTTCCTGCGTGGGATCTCCGGTTGAATATCTCTTCTGCGTGATCACTGCCAATTCTGGAGGCATGGATACACCGCTGCGGAAGGCATACATTGGCCGATCCGTAAAGAGATAATTTGTTTGCTCCGCATAGTCTCCAATCAACGCGACAATCTCAAAGTCCACATCCTGGGATAGATCGGGTGCTTTGAAATTGGGTAGATCCGACTGAAAATTATTGGCCGTAGGAGGGATGCGCTCCACGAGGAAATAAACCGCCAACAGCACCACCAACAGTGCCGGTAAAGTGCTCAGATTCGCCAACCTGGAATTTCGTACCCTGCCGATAATGTCTGTGATCGCAGACCCTACTGCGATCCCACTCAGCATTGCCGCTGGGATGGTGATTAAAAGTTGATGGTGGAACCATGCCGGGACAACGACTGTCATCAGAAAAACATACGCCGCAAGGACCCAGGCGATCAGGTACAGCGCGTGCCATTTCTTTTCAAAGAACACGTACAAAGAGCCTAAGAGCGCCAGTCCAAACAAGAGCAGCGAATCTTCTAAAAAGAAGTTCAATGTACGTGTCTCAGCGATGAGCTGCATCTCCGGGTTCTCGCCAGCCGCAAGATGGACGCCTACCAGCTGGGGGATGTTCTC
>JASFLN010000194.1:0-4523 GCA_050118075.1 Anaerolineales bacterium | reverse complement strand
CCCAGCGCGGCGGCATAGCGCACAACCTGAATGGGTGTGACTTGAAGCGCACTCTGGCCGATCGCCAATTGGACAGGGTGCCTTGGTGCCCAGTCTTCTCCCAAGGTCTCCTGACTGTTTTCCGGGCTGGGTACCTGTCCGGCTTCATCCCCGATCTCGATGCCAGTCGGTGAGCCCAAGCCGAACCCTACAGCCATATCGGGTATCGCGCTCTCATAACCCTTATTATAGAGATCGAGGCCAATGTGGTAGAACCACGGATTGCAGGACCGCTCTAATCCCCCGATCAATGAGATCACACCAGAGGCTGGCAGCTCCCTCTCAAATCGCCAGTCGTAAAGCGTGATACCCGGGAGCTCAGTGAATTCAAGGCCGCAGTCATAAGTCGTCGTAGGTTCGTATTCCCCCGATTCGAGCGCCGCCGCCATCGTGATCATCTTGAACGTTGAACCTGCCGGATAGAGACCCTGGGTGGCCCGATTCACGTAGGGTTGATTCGCCTGATTGAGCAGCTGTAGTGTTTCCCCGCGCAGATTCGGGTTGCCCCCCACAAATAAATTGGGATCGAAAGCTGGGGAGGAGGCCATGGCGAGCACTGCGCCGGTGTCGCGCTCCAGCACGACGATCGACCCGGCGAAACCTTCCAACGAACGTTGGGCGACCACCTGGAGATCGCGGTCGAGATTGGTGTAAACAGCGTATGGGGGTTCTGACTCACGGCTGGCTAATGTATCGACAAACTCACCATCAGGCCCAAGTAAAGTTAGCGTGCCCCCGGGGACCCCGCGCAGCTGGTTCTCAAATGCGGCTTCGATGCCGATGCGACCAATGTACTCGTCTCCAGCATAACCTTGCGCACGGCGCTCATCCAGTTCGCTCTCCTGGATTTGGCTCACATAGCCGACTGCATGCGGGCTGGCTGCACCACCGAAGGGTGTCAACCCGCTGCCGTAGTAGTAACGGGTGCTGTAGGTGATACCCTGAACGCCGCCCAATGAATTGAGCAAGCCGGATACAGATCGGTAATCTTCGGCAGGAACAACACCGAGCGGGATGAAGAAATTTGTGCCCCGGAAGGGATCGTAGCGATCGATGATCGGGTCAGTCGAGGCCAAATCGAACAGACGCCGAAGAGTGGAGAGCATCGTCTCCTCAGCATCTTCATCGCCGATTTCATTTGGGACCAACCATAACGAAGCGACGTTAGGCTGATCTGCCGTCGCCTCCGATGCGAATGCATCACCATTGCGGTCATAGATATTGGCCCGTGTAGGTGTGACTGTTGAGAGGCTCAACTGTCGACCTTCAGCCAGTTCAGGCAGGATCGCTGCTTCAGTCCAGGCGATGCCCCAGCCCTGACCTTGATCGCGGGTGAGGTCGATGCGCGTCTCGCGCACCAATTCACCGACAACAGCACTTTCCATCGTCACACGATAGCGAACCTCGGCACGCTTCGAACTCAAGATCAACGACGAGACGATTTCAGCGCGAACGCTGCTGAACGCTCCACCGCGCCTCACCTCTTCATAACGCTGTGTGAAATCATCCAGACTCAAACCGTCGCGCGTGAGCGGGCTTAGCAGAGCGTACATTGCGGCATAATCACCCGCTTCCCAGGCGTTTAAAAACTGACGGGCAGCCTCGTCAGGATCTGGCGCTGCTTCTGTTGTTTGCACCGGATCCGGAAGTCCTTCCGTGCCCGTAGTGGCAGGAGGTTCTTCGCCATCCCGCCCACAGGCTGTCAGTAAAAGCGAGCTGATGACAAGCGCATATAGCGCACCAACCAAGAAACGTTTCACGTCTCATCCCTCAGGATCTGTGGATACACGTCACAATCATACCCTGTATGTGCCTGACAGCGCGAGGGCACGTCAAAAACCGCTTCATAACCCAATGCTCTCATTGTCCGAACGACATGACATATCGGCAATCCGACAATGTTGGCATAACATCCGGACATCTCTGCCACCTTAACGGGATGGAATGATTGGTCCTGGATCCCATATGCACCTGCCTTATCGAGCGGTGAACCGCTGTCCACATAAACGGACACCTCGTCCTCAGAGTAACCCCGCATAGGAACTTCAGTGGTGCATACATCGAGCACGATGTCATCCGACCCCGAAGCGGTAATCGCGATCGCGGTGTGAACCCGATGAGGTTTGCCACGCAGTTTCATAAGCATCCCATATGCATCTTCGGGCGCAGTGGGCTTTCCCAGAATCTCCCCCTCGTTTTCGACAACCGTATCTGCAGCCAGGATAAGCTTTGCCTCACCAAACTGCTCTATCGCTGCCAATATCTTTTCTTTAGCAAGCCGGAGGGCTAAATCAACCGCCTCCTCACCGGGACGCTCGGATTCGTCCACGTCCACCGGACGGACCTCGACTTCCCAACCCGCTAGGGAGATCAACTCCTGTCGACGGGGTGACCCTGAGGCTAGGATTAAATACGGTTTAACTTGATGTGTTTCAGACATGAAAGCTACGTGCTAATCGCTCTCATCCGGGTCGGCATGAACGTGGCCATGAGCGATTTCTTCTTCTGTTGCAGGACGCCGGTCAAGCACCTCAATTTCGAAATCAAGCGTTTTGCCTGCCAGCGGGTGGTTGAAATCGAGCAATACTTTATCCCCTTTGACCTGCACAATTTGACCGACAATCACATCACCCTCATCATCACTCATCTCAAGCTCAACACCTTCCTTGAGGGGCACTTCTGGAGGCATGTCCTTCTTGCGCACTGTGGCAAAAGCTTCTTCATCGACCTCGCCATAGGCCATTTCGGGACCGAGATGAATGTGGCGCCGGTCGCCGACCTTCATACCATAAAGCGCACGTTCGAGACCGGGGATCAGCAAGCCCTGGCCGATGAGAAACTGGATCGGCTCCATGAACTGGTCCTCGGTCGAATCCCAGACTTCATCATCGACGGTCAGCGTATAGTGCATCGTAACGACATCGTTCTCTTGTACGCGATCTTCAGATGCCATGCTCTCAGTCCTTATTGTGCATAAGTCCGGCGGATTCTATCACACCGGGCATCGGCTATCGTTTGTCGCGATCAGCTCAAATACAGACGAGAAACCCAATGGTAGAATCATTTCTATGGACCTCTTCGACCATGCCATGCAGGACCGTCTCAAACAGGAAGCGCCGCTTGCTGCGCGTATGCGACCGCGCACATTGGATGAGTTTGAAGGCCAGGATGAGATCGTCGGTGAAGGCCGCCTGCTCAGGCGAGCAATCCAAGCTGACCGGCTTTTCGCCTCCATCATCCTCTGGGGTCCACCTGGAACAGGAAAGACCACATTGGCAATGATCATCGCCAATACCACTCAATCACATTTTGAGACGATTTCCGCTGTTCTGGCAGGCAAGGCAGAGCTGCGTCAGGTCATTAAAGCCGCGCACGAACGCCGCAAGCTCTACCAGAAACGCACGATCCTTTTCGTTGACGAAGTCCACCGCTGGAATAAAGCACAACAGGACGCGCTGCTGCCCCACGTTGAAAACGGCACAATCACACTCATCGGTGCCACTACGGAGAACCCGTATTTTGAGGTCATCGGCGCGCTGGTCTCACGCTCGCGCGTCTTTCAATTGCGTCCGTTGGATGATGAGAGCGTGCGCAAGATCATCCGCAGAGCACTGCAGGATCAAGAACGCGGTTATGGCAAGCGTCATATCCAACTCGATGAAGCCGCGCTTGAACACCTGGTGCGCGTTGCCGGCGGTGACGCCCGCAACGCGCTGAACGCGCTTGAACTCGCTGTCGAGACCACGCCTCCTTCGAAAGATCGGCGTGTCCATATCTCACTCGCTGTAGCTCAGGAATCGATTCAACGCAGAGCGGTGCTGTACGATAAAGATGGCGACGCACATTACGATACGATCTCCGCCTTTATCAAATCCGTGCGTGGTTCCGATCCCGATGCAGCCCTCTATTGGCTCGCCAAGATGCTCTACGCTGGCGAAGACCCACGCTTCATCATCCGCAGGCTGTTGATCCTGGCCTCTGAAGACATTGGCTTGGCTGATCCGATGGGACTGGTTGTCGCTGCCGCAGCGATGCAGTCTTTTGAATTCGTTGGTTTACCGGAAGGTGTATACCCGATTGTAGAGGCCACACTCTATCTTTCAACCGCGCCGAAAAGCAATACCACCACAGCCTACTTCAAGGCATACCGCTTGCTCGAAGAACAGGGACTCATCGAGGTCCCACAACATCTCAAAGATTCCAACCGTGATGCCAAAGCGCTTGGCCACGGTGAAGGTTACGAGTACCCACATTCCTTCCCAGAACACCACATCGGACAGGGGTACCTACCAGAAGCATTATGGGGCACTTATTTCTACAACCCATCGGATCAGGGCTATGAACGCGAGGTGGAAGCGCGGCTCGAACGATGGCGCGAAGCTCAACGCAGGGCTCTCGAGATCGATACAGCCACCTCGATTAGCGAGCTTTCTGAAGAAGAGATAGAGAACTTGAAGCGCCAGCACCGCCAACGGCGGGTCGGC
>JASFLN010000193.1:0-4536 GCA_050118075.1 Anaerolineales bacterium | reverse complement strand
GGTTTCAATTCAATCGGGCTAGAATAGACCTATGTCCGCAAGCACAGCAAAATCCGTCGCCTCACCAAACATCGCCTTCATAAAATACTGGGGAAATCGAGAGCATACTCTTCGCATCCCCTCCAATCGCTCTTTTTCCATGACGCTTGGTGGCTTGGAGACGGAAACGAGCGTCACTTTGCTAGAGCCTCCATCAGATGACGTGTTCATCTTGAACGGCACCGAGCAGGTTGGAGAAAGCTTGAATAGGGTCTCCAGTTTCTTATCCACCGTTCGAACACTTGCAGGACGCGAGGAAGCAGTCAGGGTAGTGAGTCGAAACAGCTTTCCCGCCGGCTCGGGTATCGCTTCATCGGCAGCGGCATTTTCGGCTCTGGCGCTCGCAGCGAGTGAAGCCTTCTCGCTCCATCTTAGTCCAGTTGAACTTTCGATACTTGCACGCAGGGGGTCCGGTTCCGCCGCACGCTCCGTCTTTGGTGGGTTTGTGGAAATGAATACCGGTAAGAACGATGTGGAAGCCTTCGCAAGCCCTTTCCTGCCACCCGAGCACTGGCAGCTCCATGATTGGATCGCAGTGGTAGACAAGAGCCACAAATCAACCGGTTCTTCGCAAGGCCATGTCCTCGCGGAAACGAGTCCAATTCAGACAGCCCGGATAAAGGACACGAAGCGTCGCATGAAATTGTGCCAGGACGCACTAAAAAATCGCGATTTCGAAGCTTTCGCCGAAATCGTCGAGCAGGATTCGAACCTGATGCACGCTGTCATGCTCACCTCAACACCCTCCCTGCTTTACCTGCTACCAGCTTCTCTACAGATCATGCGCAGTGTTAAAGCTTGGCGAAAAGAAGGAATTGAAGCATGTTTCACAATCGACGCCGGTCCTAATGTGCACGTGATTTCCACGCCAGAATACGCTGATGTAGTCAAGCAGAAACTGCACGAAATCGAGGCTGTAGGAGAGATTATTCATGCTGTTCCAGGCCGAGGAGCTAGATTGATCGATGCATAGAGCATCTATGCGCGATGATATAATTCCAATCGGATTCCATTATTTACGTAGGTGATATATCGTGAGTGACTTTCTATTGTTTGTAGTTGTATTGGGTGTGCTCATTTTTGGACATGAGTTGGGCCACTTCCTGATTGCTAAATGGCGCGGTGTGAAAATTGAGGAATTTGGAATTGGATTCCCACCGCGATTAGCCACGCTCTTCACTGCTGGCGGAACAGAGTACACATTAAACTGGATCCCGTTCGGTGGTTTTGTACGACCTGCCGGAGAGAATGACCCGGACGTACCCGGAGGACTTGCTGGCTCCAGCAAGTTGACCCGGACCCTCGTGCTTATCGCTGGACCAACAGCCAACATTCTCTTGGCATTCTTCGCATTCCTTTTTGCATTCAAATTTGCTGCGCCAGATGTCGATCGAGTACTTATCACCGATGTGGTCCCGGGATCTCCTGCTCAAACTGCTGGAATCCAGCCTGGTGATATCGTCGAGCAAGTTGGAGGGGAGCAGATCGATAGCTTCCAGAGTTTGCAAGTCGTGATCGGGGGATCACTTGGAGAGCCGCTGGAGTTCACCTTACTGCGAGAAGGTGAATATGTAGAGCTGCAGCTTGTTCCCAGAGAAGAATTTCCCGAGGGACAAGGTCCGATCGGCGCCACTCTCGGATACCCGCCTGACCAGCTTGGATGGTTTGAGTCAGCCGGTCTCAGTCTGGATTCGATCAGAACCCAAGTTATGGCGATTGTCCAGCTGCCTGGCAGGATCATCTCAGGAGCGGCGTCGGAACAGGAGACCCGCGTTGCGGGCTTGAAAGGGATTCATGACATGATCGCCTGGGCGAGTGATATTGATCAATCCTCACAACGCCCATTCTTCACCTTGAATATTGTAGGTGTGATCAGCATCGGACTTGCGGTCGCCAATATGCTGCCCATTCCCGCTCTGGATGGGGGCCGGTTGCTTTTTGTGCTCATCGAAGCGGTTATCGGACGACGCGTTTCGCCACGCCTAGAAGGGCTGGCTCACGCGATTGGCTTCGTGCTGCTGCTCATTTTAATGGTCTATTTCAACTTGCAGGATTTTGTCAATCCAATAGAGTTACCTTGATATGATCTCAGACGAACTTCTTGAACTGCTGCCTCAATTGCGTGAAAATGACTTGCCGCTCCCGGTGGAGGATTTTTCAGCAATCTCGGACATGAATAGTGAGGAGCTGGAGGCGTTTCTAGAAGTATGGCGATCCCTGAGCGATGCACGTCGCCGTGAGCTTATCCTCGAGTTGGGCAAGCAGGCAGACGAGCACATTGAGCTTAATTTCGATTTGATCAATCGAGCCGGGCTTCGCGATCAGGATCCTATCGTTCGCCAGACAGCGATTTCCAATCTATGGGAATGCAAGGATTCCGATCTGATCGCCGTTTATCTTGAATCATTGCATGAAGACCCATCTTCTGAGGTCAGAGTTTCTGCTGCGGATGCCCTTGGCAGATATGTCCTCATGGGCGAGCTGGATGAAATTTCCTCGGAAGAACACAAACAGATTGAAAATGCTCTCTTGAGTCTAATGGAATCTGAAATCATCTCCCTGCTCCAGCAATCCTGCATCAAGGCTTTAGGCTATTCATCCCGAAAAGAGAGCGAGAGCGTGATTGAGCAAGCTTACCAGTCGGACGACCCTGACATCCGTAAGTCGGCAATTGTCGCCATGGGGCGCAGCTACAATCCGCGTTGGGAGCCGCAGGTATTGGACGAGATGACCAGCCCATATCCAGGGATTCGGGCGGAAGCCGCAAAGGCAGCTGGTGAATTGGAACTTACAATTGCGATCGAGCCTTTGATCGAGCTGCTGGACGATGTGCACGATGCCGTTCAGCAATCCGCGGTCTGGTCCTTAGGACAGATCGGCGGAGATCGAGCCGAGGAAGCGCTGATCGCCATGCAGGACATGATAGAAGAAGAGCAGATGCTCAAAGTGATCGAGGACGCGCTTGATCACCTTGCCTTCCTCAAAGGCTCACCTGACTTTGCGCTTCTTGACTTTGAGGGCCCGGACGTGGAGTAACCCCTTGGTGGACGAACTCCTACGCGTCTTTCTCGATAACTTATTTCCAATCATTTTCGTCGCTGGGGCAGGCTTCTTGCTCCAGCGTTCGCTATCTCTTGATACAAACCCCTTGGTCAGTCTGACTTATTTCATCCTTCTGCCAGCTCTCCAATTCATGCTTGTGATTGATTCCAATCTCGACGGTGCTGCAGTCATCCAGATCATTTTGCTGACCTCTGCCGTGATCAGCCTTTCCCTGATCGCAGCCTGGCTCGCCTCGAGAGCATTCAAGCTGCCTGCCGGTGTTACCGCAGGGGTGTTGGTGACTGCTGGATTTATGAACGCAGGAAACTATGGCTTATCACTTAATAAACTCGCTTATGGGGAAGCCGGACTTGCTTGGGCCAGTATTTTTTTCGTGACTCTTACCGTATGGGCAAATGCACTCGGAGTATTCATCCTCACGGCAGGTCGGTCAAACGTACGCAAAGCTTTCACTGAGATGCTGCGCGTTCCTGCAGTGATGGCGATAGTGCTCGGGCTGGTAGTCAAATTGCTTCCCATTGAAATCCCTTCCCCCCTCTACCGTGGAATTGATCTTCTCTCGGCGGCTACAATCACTGTGATGCTTCTCGTATTAGGGATGCAAATTGGAAGAACCGGCCTCCCTATCTATCTAGGTCCACTGTCAATCGTGATTTTGATTCGGCTGATACTCTCTCCAACACTGGCTTGGCTGCTGAGTCCAATTTTCCAAATACCCGACCTTGCCCGCAGCACTTCGATCATCGAAGCGGGCATGCCATCTGCAGTAGTTAACTCTATCCTTGCGCTCAAATTTAACACCGAACCCGAATTTGTAACTGGCGCGATACTCATCACAACGTTATTAAGTCCGATCTCACTCACATTGATTCTCTCGTTGCTGCAATGAGCCATCGCAAGAAAAATCTCGCTCAACTTCTCATTGCCACGTTGACCGTCTTGCTTCTCATTCCGACCTCGATCATCAGCGCTCAAGACTCCCAACCTCAAGATCTACAGCCTCTGGTCACGATCGATTTTGGCGAGCGGATAAACTTTTCGATCGAAATCCATTCGTCAACCGCCCCTGTTCGGGCAGCCCTCTTTCTACGTCCATCACCTGATTCCCGCTTCGATGTACATATTGGAGAGATTGAAGCTGGGCAAACCTCGGCAGTCGAAATTGGGTTTGAGCCTCAAGCACTGAACTTGCTTCCATTCGCTCAGGTCGAATATTACTGGCAGATTGATTTCGAGGATGGTTCCATTCAGACGACGGATATCGTAAGGGTAACTTATCTAGATGAACGATTTGCCTGGCAGGAGTTTTCCAGAGACCGATTGACCGTACATTGGGTGGATGGTGGGATCGATTGGGGACAGGATCTACTTTCAATCGCCGAAGCTGCATTGCCTAAAATCCAAACGTTGATCGCCGTCCCATCCTCAGGTCAA
>JASFLN010000192.1:0-4545 GCA_050118075.1 Anaerolineales bacterium | reverse complement strand
GCCTTCGATGGTGACATCATTGTCAAGCACATCACCGTGATCAACACTAGGGTCGCCCGAGGGGTAAGTGTCGGAGAAATCCTGTTGTATGACGGTGCGGAATGTGATCGTTCCGGTTGCTCCAGCGGCATCTGGAGTGACCGCCCGACCGCCCTGGAGAATGCCGTCCGCAGCGCCAAGGCGCACCATGGCTGCCGAAATATCAAAATTGAGTGTGGTACTTCCATCCGTGGTTGGATTGGGGTCGTTGCCGATTTCGGTTGTGTCGACGATCAGATCCGTTCCGGTCAAGAATGCGCCGCTAATCGTGCCGTTGCGATCGGTGACCGTCAGTGTTGGGGTGAACGATCCGTCCAATCGATGACCATCCGAGAAGGTATCGGTAACAACCAGGTTGCCGAATGTGAAGTAGTCTGAAATCTGAAAGTTGAGTGTGAATTGGAGCGTGTCACCCGGACTTGGTCCGGAAGCACCAACATCGGTGAAATCGCTTCCGCCCTTTTGGATGGCGATGGCGCGGTCTGCAAGCGCATGTTCAAATCCAACCGGATCTGCACTGGCGTTGTCGGTTCCACCTGCATCTCGTGCGTCGATCGGCACCCAATCCCCAAGCGCTGAGGCGCTGTTCTCTGAAACTCGGTCATCACCGTTGTTTGGATCGATCAAGGGCTGCCCATTTGCATCAAATTCGGGAATGAAGTACTCAAATGTGATCGTGGCGTCAGCACTGCCTGCACCACCCCCAACGGAAGAGAAGTTTACCTGTAGAACGTTATTGGGTGGATTTGCAGCAGCAGCAATTGTGGGTTCCTGAACCGTCGTCGCACCGCCCGGGGAGGTGGAGATAACGCTGAGATAGGCGAGGTTATCGGGTAGATCATCGAAGATATCGAGATCGGTGATCGTTTGTCCCGCGGCGATATCGACCGCAATGGTGTAGCGGCGAGGGAAGTTAGGCCCCGTAGCAGTTTCATCTTCTGGTCCGTCATAGCTTTTTGAAAGCGAGATGAGTGTTGGGGTGGTGCTGCTGGATGGCCATGCGCCACTATTGCTTGTAGATGGATTCAGAACCACCAGATCGCAGCAAGGGTCGTCGAGAGGGTTGGCGCCAAATTGATAGCCCGCCCGGGCGTGAATGGAGAGGCTTGTGCCCAGGTCGGCAAGGTTGCTAAGGCTTGCGTTGATCGTCACCTCTGCTGGTGGTTGTGTGGGCACAAATGAGCCGAACGGCAGTTGGATGACGACTAACTTGTCACCGGTCGTTCCGCACACTTGATGGGGCGCGCCCGTGTTGTCAAGAGCCAGAGGATGGTCGACGCAGCCGGTACCGCCACCGTCATCGGGAAAAGTGAATTCAAACGTTGTGACCGTCAGCCCCAAATAGTCGGCGCTGATAAAGTCGATCCCGTCAGGCACATCAGAGCCAGCCGCACCATCCGCGCCGTTAACTGGAAAGACCAGATCGATAAACGGTCCATAGCCCGGATCAGAACCCGTGTTGTCGAATGTAGCCGTGAATGAGAAGTCCTCACCGATCAGCACCGAGCCCGGCAAACCCAAGGAGACCGAGGCTTGAGGAGCCGCTAGCGGTCGCACGGGTGGAGCTGCCTGGGCTTCGTTGAGCGGTAAAACGTTCGGAGATGGCTCCTGCGATTCTGCGGATGAATTTGTTGCGGGCAGGATCAACGTGAGAAGGGCGATGAAGATAAGTAGCTGCGTCAAAACACGCATTGGGCTGGCGAGGCGTTGAAATGTTTGCATGAATCCTGTCTCTAACACCACCTGCCCGCGGCGATCACAAACTGTGGTATTTGGAGTAGCTCCTGGCAGACATGGAATGGTTCTTTTGCGTTTGTAACAAGCTCGATTTCATCATATCGTAGAAGTCTGAATCTAGCCATACTAACGTTGTGTTTTTGTTGAGAATGGCGCCTGTCAATGGATATCTTAGCGTGTCGAAAACCTGCGGATACGTGCTCCTTGTACAGCTTGTAAGTCGATCCATGTTGTGCCTGTGTAGTGGGGATTTCATATATGTTTCTAATGGTGGCGGGGGCCCAGGTGTATATAATTGATAATGAATATGTGCCGGAATGGGCACATATGGAGGGTTTTACCTATGATGCGATTTGATCGGTTTACCGAACGCGCTCAGGATGCTGCCCAGAGGGCGGCAGAGATCATCCAGCGCTACGGTCATAACCAGATAGACACGGAGCACATCCTGCTGGCGCTGATTGAACAACCGCAGGGCGTGATTTCACAAATCCTTGAAAAGCTCAATATCGATATCGATCAGCTGGCTGTGTTGATCGATGATCAATTGAAGAACAGCCCGAAAGCGAACATATACGGCGGCGGAGCGGGTCAGATATTCATCACGCCGCGTGTTAAGCGCGTCGTAGATATGGCGAACGAGGAAGCCAATCGCTTAAACGATGAGTACATCTCGACTGAGCATATCTTCCTGGCCATTCTTTCGGAACGAAACACGGCTATCGCCCGGCTTTTAAGCGATGAAGGTATCAGCAAAGATCGCGTCTATGATGCGATCAAGGACATCCGTGGTGGTCAGCGGGTGACGGACCGCAAAGCCGAGTCCCGCTACCGCACACTGGAAAAATATTCGCGCGACCTGACTCAGCTGGCCAAGGAAGGCAAGCTCGATCCGGTGATCGGACGGGACACAGAGATCCTGCGCTTGATCCAGATCCTATCCCGCCGCACAAAAAACAACCCGGTGTTGATCGGTGAGGCGGGTGTGGGCAAGACCGCGATCGTCGAAGGTCTGGCGCAGAAGATCGCCGACAACGATGTCCCTGAGATATTGATGGGCAAGCAGGTTGTCTCTCTCGATCTGGGAGCGATGATCGCTGGTTCGCGCTTCCGGGGCGAATTTGAGGAACGCTTGAAGGCTGCAATCGAGGAGATTCAGCGTGCAGAAGGCGAGATCATCCTGATGATCGACGAGCTGCACACCGTCGTCGGCGCGGGCGCAGCGCAGGGCGCGATGGATGCTTCCAACATGCTCAAACCGGCACTGGCGCGTGGTGAGCTGCAGTGCATCGGCGCCACGACTCTGGATGAGTATCACAAACACATTGAAAAAGACGCTGCCCTTGAGCGGCGCTTCGCGCCGATCTATGTCGATGAGCCTTCACTCGAGGAGACGATCGAGATGCTTCAGGGTCTGCGCGATCGTTATGAAGCGCATCACAAAGTGCGTTTCTCCGATGAAGCGTTGACTGAAGCGGCACGTTTAAGCCAGCGTTACGTCACCGATCGGCACCTACCTGATAAGGCGATCGACCTCATGGACGAAGCCGCCGCCAAACTGCGTGTAGCGCTGTACTCGCTGCCGCCAGAACTGAAAGAATTGAAGACAGAGATCGACCGTTTGATGGCTGAAGAAGAGCAATCTGGCGTTGAGCGGGACTACGAGCGCGCAGCTGAGTTTAAGTCTCAGCGCCTGCGGTTGGAAACAGAGTTCCAGCAGAAACGGGATGAATGGGAGGCGGAACACCAGCTCGATGAGGTCGTCGATGTGGGAGATATCGCAGACGTCGTTGCGCAGTGGACCGGCATACCGGTAAGCCAGGTGATGGAAACCGAGGCGGAAAAGCTGCTGCAGATGGAGGAACGTTTGCACGAACGCATCGTCGGGCAGGATGAGGCTATCAATGCCCTTTCCGATGCGATCCGCAGAGCGCGGGCAGGTTTGAAAGACCCCCGCCGACCCATCGGTTCGTTTATTTTCCTGGGCACTTCAGGGGTCGGTAAGACTGAGATGGCAAAAGCACTCGCTGAGTTCTTGTTTGATGACGAGGATGCATTGGTGCGGGTCGACATGAGTGAGTACCGCGAGCAGCATACCGTCTCGCGCTTATTTGGCGCTCCGCCAGGATATGTTGGCTATGAAGAAGGCGGCCAATTGACGGAGGCCGTACGTCGACGACCTTACCGGGTGGTGCTCTTTGATGAGATTGAGAAGGCTCATCCAGAAGTGTGGAACGCGCTGTTACAGATCCTTGATGATGGTCGCTTGACCGATGGTCAGGGACGTATCGTCGACTTCCGCAACACGGTTTTGATCATGACCTCCAACCTAGGCACTGAGTTTGTGACCCGCTCCGGAACGCTCGGGTTCCGCCGTGATGGCGAGAGCGAAGAGCGGATGGAGGAAGAACAAATCGAACGCGCGTTGAAGGATACCTTCCGCCCCGAGTTTCTCAACCGCATTGACGAAGTCATCATCTTCTCCCGGCTTACGCTGGAAGATATGGAGAGAATCGTCGATCTGCAGATGGACGAAGTCCAGAAGCGGCTTGCCGAACATGGTTTGAGAGTCGAGATCAGCGAAGCAGCACGTGCTTGGCTGGCGGACGAAGGATACGATCCAGATTTCGGCGCCCGACCGTTGAAGCGGGCATTGCAAAAATACATCGAGAGCCCCCTCTCGGTGAAGATCCTACAGGGCGAGTTCAACGAAGGCGAAAGTGTACTGGTAGACTATGTGGAGGATGAGGGTGTGGTATTCCGGCAGAT
>JASFLN010000191.1:0-4559 GCA_050118075.1 Anaerolineales bacterium | reverse complement strand
TGGCGGTTTATCCCCAATATTCCGCTTGCGTTCGCCGCCGCGCTTCCCATGCAGCTCATGCTGTTTCCACAAACGTTAATCTGGGGGTTATCGATCCTCAGCATCTCCCTGCTGTTCGCCTGGTTCCATAACGGAAAATTTGGTGTTATCGCTATATGGCTTTTCGGTTGGGTTGCATTTTTCACTCTCTCCAAACCGGGCCTTTGGGAATGGCAAACCCTGCTGCTGCCGGCATCGACATACGCCCTTCTGCAGTATCTATCCATGCTGCCCCTGGGCAATCTTGCTGACATCGAGATCGACGAGCATGCCGGTGAATGACCGGAGTTCTTTATTTCGGACGCGGGGAATACTGATCGCGCTTCTGATTGTCTTTTGTGCCCTGATCGCGTGGAGAGTCGTTGATTATGTCATCGATAACGAGTTTCCACCGGGATATGACGCACGCTCCTACATCGCCGCGAGCCTGGCATTGAGCGAGGATTTATCTCCCTTCGACGAGCGCACCTGGCAGGAGCTGGAGATAGAGCCGCGCTTTTCAAAATATCTTTACACCCCTCTTCTGGCCTTCTTAATACTGCCCTTGCTCAAGATCCCATTTATTACATTGACCTATATATTCATCGCACTAGCCGTCTGTTTTGCCGGTCTCTTTATCGCGCTCGTGAATCGCGACCTGGATTGGCGGCTTGCCCTTATTGCGGTCCTGTTGTTTCCACCTTCCTGGCAGAGCGTTTATCTTGGGCAGATCAATTTTGTGATTGCAGTTTTGCTCATGGCATCTATTCAGGCACTCCAATCTGACCGGGAAATCAAATTAGGTGTTGTGCTCGCAACAGCAACACTTCTAAAGATCACGCCGCTCATAAGTTCGCTGATCGTATTCTTCCGCGGTTACTGGAAGACATTTATTGCCTGGGCACTCACGATTGTGTTGATCCTGCTAACCACGCTTCCAACCGTAAGCATCCGAATCTGGCTTCAGAGCTCACACTACGCGTTGCGCCAGGTCTGGACTTTTAAAGGCATGCTCTCATGGCCTGGGTTGTTTGCGCTTCATTTCCCGCGCTACGGTGAGATCGCAGGTTTAATTCTGGTCATAGCGATGACAATTTACACGTTCATCCGTATCCGCAAGATACCGCTCAGCCTTGCATTCACAGCGTCCATCTTTCTGCCCCTGCTCGTCGCACGCATTGTATGGGAACACCATGCCGTGATGGCATTGCCTGCATTTGCAGTATTTTGGAATCGAGATCGTGATTTTCGAACAATCGCGGCCATCGCCTGGGCAGGCATCGCGCTGATCGGCGGGGTTGTGATGCCGATTATGCTGTCTGTTTGCTGGTTTGTGAGTTTATGGCCGGAAGCTTGTCCAAAAGTCAGTCACTGGGCTGAAAGGGTTGGTTTTTTTTAGTTCACGTGACGCCTGAAAACTGGATCAAGTAAGCTGGTATCGGTTCACGGCGACCGATGACCTGTATTGGTTCAAGTGGTTCAGCAACGACCTCGGTCAACGCCAGCTCGTAGGTGTACTTGCTCAGCAAGATCTGCCCCGCACCAGCTTGCTCCTGCAGCCGTTTGGCCACATTCACCACATCGCCGATGACGGTGTAGTCCATCACCTTTTCCGAGCCGATATTCCCCACAACCGCCTCGCCAGAATGCAGACCGATTCCCAGGCCGAGTCCAGCCAGTTCGTCTCCTGACTCATCGCGTAAATTACGGAACAAGCGCTGCATCTCTAATCCGGTGTCCAACGCCCGCTTGGCATCGTCCTCCCCGGCTACCGGGGCGCCATAAAAAGCCATGAAGCCATCACCCAGATACTTATCAAACGTGCCGCGGTAGGTAAAGACCACCTGGCTCAATGCTTGATAAATATGATTCAGCGTGTCGATAACCTTCTCCGCAGTGTGCTCCTCCGTGAAACGGGTAAAGCCACGGATGTCCGCGAAAAGGACGGTTACCGGCCGTAAATCACCGCCCAATTTCAGGTAGCGTTCCGGATCCGTTAAAATGACATCGGTAACATCCTCAGCCAGGAATCGGTCCAGAACTTGACGCAGCAGCCGGTTGCGGGCTTCCACCTCGTCGTGAAGTTTCTTGATGCGCAGCAGAGAACGGACGCGTGTGAGCAAGACTACCGATGAATACGGCTTGGTCACGAAGTCATCCGCGCCGACCTCGGTTGCTTTGAGTTTCTCCTCCTCGGTGTCGAGGGCCGTCACGATGACCACCGGCACAAAACGTGTGGATGGTGAGGTCTTCAAAGCCTGACATAAAGCCAGGCCATCCATTTTCGGCATCTGCACATCCACCAACGCCAGGTCGGGCGGCGCTTCCATCGCGGCGTCCAATGCGGCGCGCCCATCTGCTGCAGTGACCACATCACAGCCCGAGGAGGTCAGATAGGTCTTCAACAGATCCCGGTTGAGCCAGTCATCGTCGGCGACGAGAATCTTAGGAGGTCTCTCGAAGATATTGGTCAGGTCAATTTGCCGTTCGGGCACCGCATCTCCTCGCAATCAGCATACACGCACTTCAGGCACCGGTGTCAACGCTACCCCTATCCTATCCTGAATGGGTGTTGCGTAAAAACCGGTCATCCTGGATCGTCGGATGACCGGTACGCAATCTATATCAAGATCTAAGGCGTTCGCTGCACGGACGGATCTCAGCCGAGGGTCACTCGATCCTCCCGGTGGTGATTGCCATTTTGACCTCACCCAGTGCTCTGGTGACCTCAATCTCACGCGGGCAGGCATCGGTGCAATTGAAAATATCATGGCAGCGCCAGATGCCCGCGCGGTCATTAAGAAGCTCAAGCCGTTCAGGTCCAGCCTGGTCCCGATCATCGAAGATGAAGCGGTGCGCCTGGACCATCGCCGCCGGTCCGACATATTCACCACTCGCCCAGAATGAGGGACAGGACGTGGTGCAAGCTGCGCACAGGATGCATTTCGTGGTGTCGTCAAAGCGGGCACGTGCTTCCGGAGATTGCAGGCGCTCCCTCTGCGGTGGCGGATCATCGTTCACCAGATAGGGCATCACGGAGCGGTAATGTTCGAAAAACGGCTCCATGTCTACAATCAAGTCTTTTTCGATCGGCAAGCCGAGCAGAGGTTCAACCGTAATTTTGGTACCCACATCGCGGACAAGCACTTTACAGGCCAGGCGGTTGATGCCGTTAATGCGCATCGCGTCCGAACCACAGATTCCATGCGCACACGAGCGGCGATAGGAGAGGGTGCCATCTTGATACCATTTGACCCGGTTAAGCAGGTCGAGGACTTGATCATTGCGTTCCGCCTCAACCTTGTAGGTCTCGTAATGCGGTTTCTTGTCTGTCTCCGGGTTATAACGCAGTATCTTCAGCGTAACTTCCATCATACCTCTCCTAATACACGCGTTTCTTGGGCTCGAAATGCGTGACGGTTACAGGCTTGTATTTCAGCTCGACCCCGTCTTCGTTCAAAAAGGCCATCGTGTGCTTCATCCATTGCTCATCCTCACGCTCGTCATAATCCTCACGAGCGTGCGCCCCGCGGCTTTCCTTCCGCTCCAGAGCTGACTTTGCCGTCACTTCAGCGATGTCGAGCAAGCATCCCAGCTCCCAGACCTCGAGCACATCCGTGTTCCACCTTATGCCGCGATCGCCGGCGCGCACATTCTTAAATCGCTGCTTGAGTTCGCGGATCTTTTCAAGCGCTTGAGTCATACCGTCTTCCGTGCGGAAGACCCCTACGTGATCGAACATCACCGCTTGCATTTCCTTGCGCAGGTCAGCAGCAAACTCGCTGCCATCGCCTTCAGTCAGCTGTTCAATTTGATCCCGGACCCCCGCTTCTGGATCCTCGGGCAAGGGCACATAATTAATACCTTGCGCATATTCGGCCGCATGCAGTCCAGAAACCTTTCCAAAAACAACGATGTCTAGCAATGAGTTAGTCCCCAGTCGATTAGCTCCGTGAACTGATACACAGGCGACTTCACCCGCTGCGTAAAGGCCCGGCACAAGCTTGTCCGTCTCGTCCACAAAGACTTGCCCATGCACATTCGTGGGGATACCCCCCATAGCGTAATGTGCGGTCGGTTGAACCGGCATGGGCTGGGTTACAGGATCTACGTCCATGTAGGTCCTGCAGAAATCGATAATGTCCGGAAGTTTTGCGAGGATATCGCTAGCGGTGACCTCATACGGCGAACCGTCCGGATAGGTGCGCCCGTCAAGCTTGGCGTATTTATTAACTGTCTCCGGGCGCACATCCAAGTGCAGGTAGCGTTTGCCGTTAATTCCGCGGCCAGCCTGCATCTCGAGATACATCGCCCGGCTGATCACATCGCGCGAGGCCAGGTCCTTCACGGTTGGCGCGTACTCGTCCATGAAGCGCTCGCCTTTATCATTGGTGAGCACGCCTCCCTCGCCGCGTACCCCCTCCGTGATCAAAATTCCCATGCGGTAAATTCCGGTGGGATGAAATTGGAAGAACTCCATGTCCTCGGCTGGTATTCCATTGCGCAGTGTTATGGCGACACCATCTCCCGTGTAAGAATGG
>JASFLN010000190.1:0-4575 GCA_050118075.1 Anaerolineales bacterium | reverse complement strand
CCAGGACCGGCAGCCCCGGTGAATGAGCTTCGATAAATTCGGCGTCCTCTTCGTTGCGCACCTTGCTGCCAACAATGTAAATATTTTCAACGTTGATATCACCGGCCAGTTTCTTGATCTGTTCCGAAGTACCGAGGCTGCGTGCAGTAGGCTCCACGACCACCAGCATGGCGTCGACGGCGTCTGCAGTGGCGCGCCCAAGATGTTCCACCCCTGCGTACATGTCAAGCAGCACAACCTCGTCGCGCGCCAGAAGGACATGTGTGATCAAAGATCGTAGCATGGCGCTTTCAGGACAAATACATCCTGAGCCACCCATCTCAACTGCGCCCAGCTCCAGCATACGGATACCAGCTTGCGAAAGCGAGAACCTGTCGGGAAGATCGTCAACCCGGGGGTTCATCTTGAAAAAACCACCCGTTGTACCCGGTTGTGCGCCAGTACGTTCGTAGATCAACTCGTCCATTTTAGCGATGGGTGTGATTTCGTCGAGTTTATCTGTTGGAAAACCAAGTGCGATGCCGAGGCAGGGGGATGGGTCGGCATCGATTGCCAGAACCTGATAACCCTTCTCTCGGAACGCGTAGGCGAGCAGGCTGGTTAATGTCGTCTTTCCAACCCCACCTTTGCCAGTGATTGCTAATTTCATCTGCTATACCCTCGAAATAGTTGAACTTATGTGTCCTTTTTACAACCTCGCTGGGCGGCCTCTTCACGCAGGGCCTGGATCACGATCAGGCGATTCAGACCGGAAGGGCATACGGGTCTGTCTTCCAGGACCGGATCACAGATCCAGAGTGTATCATTCTCGAGCGCCCTGGGATCGTTCTGAAGGGCAGCCCGGATGATATCTCCGAAGGACAGATCCATAGCTTCGGTGCGCTCCAGCTCGCAGTGCCAGCAATGTGTGCATTTGCGGATATCCTCTCCAGTTTTTGCCAGAATAACCGCCCGCAGCGGCCCGCGATTGTGTCTAAGGTTTGCCACGGATTATTCGCTGACTATCGATGAATGTCATTGAGCAAGTATTCAGCGTGATGAGAAGGATATCACACTCGCAACAGATGCAATCAAGCATAGGGTCCCGTAAATCAGCTACCGAATCACGAACTCGATCGTGTTGACGAGCGTCCCGTTCATAGAGATATACATACGATAGGATCCAATGTCGTAGCGACCCAATGGCTGCATTGTGATCTCGTTGGAGAAAGTGACCTCGCTTCGATGGCGCACCCTCTCTCGACCGTCCGCCTCCATCACACAAAGTTCAACGCTTGTAGGCGTTTCGAACTCTGCCCACAACGCAAGCGGTTGACCCCCTTCCAAAACCGGATTGCCCTGGCTGTCATATGTGGCTACTTCGCCTGATTCAGCATCTATAATCTCAAGATGCTGGAGGCTAGCTCTAAATAGATCTTCGGCTGGCGCCCCTGAGAAATCACAGGAATCCTGTCCACCCGTAAGGGTGCAAGAACTTAGAAAAATGAGAATAGAGAGCAGGCCGATAAGCCCAGGGGCTCTGAGCTTCTCAGCCATCTTCATCGCGCATGATGAGTGCTTGCAAACCCATCCCAACCACAGTGAGCGTGGGCACGGTGACAAAACGCCATAGCGGGATGAGATCCAGCGTCTGTACGATCATGGCCGCGCCGATAGTAGAGGAGAAAAAGATAAGCGCACCATCAAACGCGGAGTTAACGATAAGAGCTCCTACGATGCCTCCTACAAGGAAAAGATAAGTGTTCAATCCTCCAAGCCGGACGCCGAAGAGTTCGATCACGAGGATGAGCAAGAAACCACCACCAAGAAATCCTCCGACAAAGATCGCCAGGCGTTGCAGGAAGATCGCCATTAATGCGCCTGTAAGAGCAACAATAATGCCGATGATGCGTACAGCTTGCTCGCTCATGCCACTGTATGTTGGGTCGAAAAGTGTAAGGGTGACGAAGAAGCCGAGCCCGCCCACAAACAACCAATAGATCTTACGCCCCTGAATCATGAGCATTGCGCCCAGAAATAATCTCAACTCTTCCATAGAATTTCCTCCTCACCATGCTCAAACACAGCTAGCCTCACTAGTATGCTTCCTCTAGCCATCCGAGCGCAATTGCCGCGGAGCTCAAGCCTAATATACCTAATAGGATGGCAAGCAGCTTCTTTCCGCGTAAATAGGAGAGCAGTCCCAGAATTGAGAGCAAGGCCGCGCTGGCTGCGTTTGCCTTCCTGACAATTTTCTCTGCGCTGGGAATGGATTGGCCCTGTTGGACCAAAGCCCACTTGAGGATCGGCCCTCCATCCAATGAAGGAAATGGCGTGAGCGAAGCTGTGGCCAGGAAGGCGTTTGTCTCAAACGTCAGCTTTGCCAGGAAATGCCCCGGGGTGTTTGTTTTTGTGCTCCTAAAAAGAATGTATAGCGGGGGTAAAACGGCCAGGTTGAAAAGAGGGCCACCGATCGCTCGAAGAATATGCTGCCGTGGGGTTACCTGGACGTCATTGGGTTGGTAATAAATAAGAAGCGGCATTCCAGAATGGATGCGAATCGCATCTACGGGTTGCTTGATCGCCACCGACATGAGCGTATGCGCGAGATTATGACACCATTCCGATCCAAGCACTACCGCCATGCAGGCGAAGCTCCATGCGCTCCGCTGTGATCCGGTCATCGATGGGAATAGGTGCCCCAGCTTTTGGAAAAAGAAGGAAGTGGTGACGATTTGGCTGAGAGGGAGAGCACTGAAATCTTGGTGTACGACGAGCGGGACATTAATAAACTCGGTAACTTTCCATACCGGATCGTCTGCGGAAAGGAAGACTGGCTTTTTCATCGTCCGATAGGTAAGGTCAGAACAGCCACCAATAGACCACACCTCCAATTGTCAGGATGATTGCGATACCCTGCACAGCTTGAAGGATGATATACAGGCAGCCCCAGCGTCCGACCAGGTGGCGATCCTCCAGCCAGACGTTTTCTGGAGGCTCGGCAGCATGCTCCGCCCCGACAGAATGAAGATATGAAAGTTGAGCTTGTCGGTCGGCATATTTGCGCGCAGGCTGGATCAGCAGTGCGACTGCGAGGGATATCAGCGTGATTAGCGAAAAATCAATTTGCATTCGGCAGCCACCATTCTTGGTTCTGATCCAATCTTGGCTGCATTTTGGCATGGATTGCAGCCGTATCCCAATGGTACCTTCTTCTGGGTACTTGGCTAGAGTAAAGAATGCTCGTAAAGTAATCTAGCTTGCCCGCCATAAAGTGTTCATGATCGGAAGGGATTCAAATGTCTGCTCTAGATACAGTGGCTGATTTGATGGAAATCGCCGCCATTACCGCACCTAAAACGAAAGGCCAGGATTTTGTTGTCGTGAAAACCCTGCGGGGGACGGATATCGAGAAGCTTTGCAAAGGCATGATCGAATATGGGGAACAGAAGGAAGGCAATTGGGCTCGAGATGCGAACAACGTTGGCGACTCTTCCGCAGTGGTTTTGATAGGCATCAAGGATGCTGATGTGGCCGACTTAAACTGTGCCGCTTGTGGCGATGAGGCCTGTATTCTTATCAACACAACTGAAGGTGAGTTCAAAGGGCCTCAATGTGCTCTGCGGATTCTTGATATGGGCATCGCGCTCGGTTCAGCGGTAAAGACCGCAGGAATGCTCAACGTCGATAACCGCATCATGTATCGAGCTGGGGTCGTTGCTCGTCGGCTGGGTCTGATCGATGCCGACTTCGTCATGGGAGTGCCACTATCGGTTACCGGCAAAAGCATTTACTTCGATCGCTAAACGCCTGCCTGTCGAGTGTCGATGGGTTCGGATCGTTATAGGTACTGTAAGACGGTGCGCATACGCGATGCTCTTTTCTGGCGCGCGTACCACTGAGCCGGGTAATAAAGGATTGCGAGACCCATCAACCAGAAGGCATACATCAAAAGATAAGAACTGCCATGGGGTGTGAAGATCCGTCCCAGCAACGCATAAAGCAACAGGTGGGTCACGTAGACAAAGAGCGGAACGCGTCCGAAGACCGCGAGCGTCTTGGTCATCCAGCTGATCCGGCCTGCACTCCATTTCAACGCGCTCAGGATCAGAAGGTTCAACCCCATCGTGATGAGGGTAAATGACCAACTGGGGGGATATTTAACCACGTTGAGGAAATCAATCCATGTATTGCCTTGAATGGGACGGATGTTTCCAAAGCCATCTAACGCCCGAACCGGAATAAATGCTGCTAAAAACACGATGCCAAAGATCGCAGCACGTTGATAACCTGTCTCCGGTTTCTCGCGAAACCAGGTCCCAAATGCCATCCCGAGGGTTACAAATTCCAACCAGGCAAGGATGGGATAATTTACCCAGAACGTCTGGGTGCCCCCGCTGAAACCAAAAATTAATCCCAACGGTGCGTTATTGAACGAGCCCCATAGTACGGGGGCAGGGTGTGTGATTTCAATGATCAACGATAAAGCCCCGGTGATCAGGAGAAGAGCCCAGGCTTTGAGTCGGAGCAGCTGTGTTCCAATGATCATTGTGGCGCCCAATGCGACCAATACCCCCTGATACCAATCCGGAAAGG
>JASFLN010000189.1:0-4588 GCA_050118075.1 Anaerolineales bacterium | reverse complement strand
TTCACCGTCTGGAAAATTTTATCATGGAGCGTCAACGCGTTATAGGGGCGACGATCCTGGATCTCAAGAAAATGGAGAAGTTCAGCATCGAAGCGGAAGTGATCGTGAATGCAGCCGGTCCATGGGCTGCCGAGGTTGCCAGCCTGGCTTCTGTCGATGTCCCGATGACACTTGGAAAAGGTACCATGATCGCCATGGCATCACGCATGGTTAACACGGTGATCAACCGCTTGAAACCTCCCTCCGACGGCGACATCGCTGTCCCGGTTGGAACCGTTTGCGTTTTGGGCACAACCGATGTACCCGTCGATGCACCTGACGCACTCGCGATCGAACCATGGGAAATTGACCTCTTGCTCGCAGAAGGTGATTTTATGATCCCCGGCCTCCACTCAGCGCGTGCGCTAAGAGCGTGGGCCGGGATACGACCGCTGTACAGTCCTGACCGCCACGATTCCGATACACACGCCTTAGCTAGAGCACACGCTATTCTCGACCACAAAGAGATTGATGGAGTCGAAGGATTCATTTCGGTCACTGGCGGGAAACTGACAACCTATCGTCTCATGGCGGAAGAGACGGTCGATCTACTTTGTGACAAACTCGAACAATCGCACGCATGCTCCACACATTCAACCAAGCTTCTCGAACCCCATGGCAGCGAGATGTTCTCACTTCCTGAAAGGCTTGAGCGCTACTCGAGAGCCTCCCGGAAACACGCATCTGATGATCTTATATGTGAATGTGAGATCATTACACGCAAGCAATTGGAAGCAGCCATCGATCGCCAAGATTTCACCTCCCTTGATGATTTACGCAGAGATCTTCGCCTTGGCATGGGACCATGTCAGGCTGCTTTTTGTGCTTATCGTTCAGCCGGAATCGCAGTTCAAAAAAAGCCTCAAAGCATCAGCGAACAATTCCTCGCTGATTTTCTCCATGAACGCTGGAAGGGCCTTCGTCCACTCGCATGGGGAAAAGAACTGTGTCAAATGGATTTTATGAGACGTACATACATGGAACTCTTCGGAGAAACGGCTGAGGAGAATTGACCTTGACCCAGGTACTGATTATCGGCAGCGGGCTTTCCGGATTATTCTCTGCGTGTTTGACCTGTATGGAACACCTTCAAACAACCGTCGTATCGAGGGGGCACGGAGGCTTATCGCTGTCACATGGAGCGATCGAGCTTTTCAACCGAGCCTCTCCATCAAGAGCAATATCTAAACTTGATCTCCCCCACCCCTATGCGTTAGCCGGGAGGGAAAATCTAATTGAGGGGATCAAACATTTTCTTAAGATTACAGAGCTCATGGATTTGCATTATGAGGGTGGCAGGTCGAGCAATCAAAGCTTTCTGACCGCGACCGGTATGAAGCGCAGCGCAGCCTACTTACCTGCCAGCTTTACCCGCAAGCTTCCAGGAAAAAATGTTACCTTGGCGGCCTTTGAAAATTTGCGTGATTTCCAGCCCTATTTTGCCGCGGATCGATTTGGAGCCGGGGAGGATCCCGGTGTAAGAGTTACGCCATTGCCGCTATTAGATCCCTTTACAAATCGAGAGCTTTACCCAACAGACATAGCAAGACACTTTGATGATCTTGAATGGACGGCCGAGAATACGCGTGCATGGAAACCCCTTTTAATAGGTTCAAATTCAATTGGACTACCCGCGGTATTAGGATTGAAAAATCACCTGAATGTAATTCGTGTTATTGAGGAGATTTTATCGATACCAGTTTTCGAAATCCCAACCTTACCGCCCAATATTCCCGGTTTGAGGTTGGAGATTGCATTACGCGATTTTGCGATAAGGAATGGCACCCGATTCATCGAAGGCCCTACTGCCAAAGGGCGCGTTCGAAAAGGAAATCATAATGTGCGGGTTGCTGGAGCGCTGCTGGATTCAGCTGGCAGACAATCCGTCATCGACAGTAGCGTGACAATTCTTGCTACGGGCTCCTTCTTGCATGGCGGGCTTGCCGCCACCCAGGATCACCGTGTTTACGAACCCGTTTTCAACCTCCCTGTAGATGCTGCAGCCGATCGCAGCCATTGGATCAGGGAATCGATTTTTTCCGAGCAACATTATGCTACATACGGTGTATCCGTGGACTCAACGATGCGTCCATTGGATATCCATGGAGACATCTTCTACGAAAATCTTTACGCAGTTGGAGGCGTCCTTAGGGGATCCGACAGAACATACGAAGGATCGCGCCAAGGTATCGATATCTCCACTGTACAATGTGCTATTAACCACATATTGAGGAACATACGTTGAATGAACACGCATCATCTACATTTGTTTTACTTAGGCACGGATCATCCGAGGCAAACCAAGCTGGAATCCTTCAAGGCCAATCCGATTACCCCCTAGCTGAGGAGGGCTTGAAACAAACCAGTGACTTGATCACATTCTGGAAATCCCAGAAACGTACATTCGACCTAATCATCAGCAGCCCGCTTTCACGGGCCAAAGCTACTGCTGAGTTGATCGCGGAACACCTCGATCTTGGCTTGGAATTTGATGATCTCTGGATTGAACGTCATCATGGTGAAGCTGAAAATGCAACCTACGAACAAGCCTTGAAATGGTATGCAAAGAATCCGCAGGTCTCACCTTTTGAACCGATCTTTGGTTCTGGAGAATCTGAGTGGGATCTACACATACGTGCGAGCATCGCAGTCCGCAAATTGGTTCTTCTCGATCCTGGCAGTTATCTTATCGTCTCGCACGGCGGATTCCTCGGGGCAGTCATGCGCACAATTCTGGGCGTAACCCCAATGTTTGGGCGCACGCGCCCGATCCGCTTTTCCTTTGCAAACACCGGCTACGCCGATCTTCAATACAACCACGTTGAAGCCCGTTGGTATGTCGATGCTTTGAATTCCAGGATGCATTTGCCCCAGACAGGAGCATAATTCTTGAAAGATAAATTTCTGATAAAAAATGCAATAATTTACCCTGCTGCAGCAAAAACAAAAGTCTATCAATGCCTTGTGGTTTCCGATGGCGAGATTATTGCAGCAGGAGACAATCAGCTCAGCAAGGATTGGGAGTCTCGCGTTAGTGCGTCCTATGATCTTGAGGGGTGCGTTGTATTTCCAGGGTTTACCGATGCTCACATACATCTAGAAAAATACGCCTACAGTCTTGATCAGGTGGATTGCGAAACTTCAAGCGTGGAGGCGTGTCTTGAGCGCATACAGGCGGCAACGAGCAGCGCCTCACCCGGAAGCTGGATCCGTGGTCACGGCTGGAATCAGAATACATGGGGACGCTTTGGAACCTTGGATGAACTGGACGCAATTACCCCAGACCACCCGGTTTATTTAACCGCAAAATCATTGCATGCAGCATGGTGCAACTCAGTTGCCCTCAACGTGTGCGATATCGATCGATCAAATTTCCCCGGAGGACGAATTGGCACCAATCCGGACGGATCATTAAATGGCATCCTTTTTGAGGATGCCATGAAACTGGTTTCTGAAAATATTCCCCGCCCTACCCTATCTGAGACGATCGCCTTGATCCGTAAAGCTCAAGATCAACTGTTGCATTTCGGCATCACCTCGATCCACGATTTTGATGGTCAACGTTGCTTCTCCGCCCTACAGGAACTGCAGCGATCAGGAGAATTGAATATCCGAGTCGTGAAGAACATCCAGAGGGAGCAATTGGATGCAATTGAGATGCTGGGGCTCAGATCAGGATTTGGAAACCAATGGCTGAGCATAGGTCACTTAAAGCTCTTTGCAGATGGCGCGTTAGGTCCACAAACCGCAGCGATGCTCGAGCCGTACGAAAACCAGCCCGAGAATATGGGTTTATTACTGCTCGACCGCGATCAAGTCGTCTCCATAGGAAGACGTGCAATTGAAAATGGCTTACCGCTCAGCGTACATGCGATCGGAGATCAAGCCTGCCAGACGGTAATCAAGGCTTTGATGGATTTAGATTCGATCGATCAAGAACCTCACCTCCCACATCGTATTGAACACCTGCAAATTGTTCATCCTGCTGATCTTGAATATTTATCTGAAGCCAATATCACGATCTCGATGCAGCCTCTCCATGCACCATCGGACCATCCAACTGCGGATCGTTTCTGGGGCGAAAGGTCTCGTTGGGCATACGCCTGGCAATCTGTGCTGCGCACCGGCTCTTTGCTGGTCTTTGGCTCGGATGCTCCCGTGGAGACACCAGATCCCTTTCAGGGAGTGTACGCAGCTGTCGATCGAAAGTTAATTTCCGAGGATCCCTCTTCTCCCACGTGGATTCCTGAAGAACGCATCGATCTCCAGGCAGCGCTTGAATCCTATATGGTGAAACCACATTCTGCGGTTGGATGGGATCATCAACTAGGCCAGTTGGAAGAGGGTTATCTTGCCGACCTGATTGTTCTCGATCAAGACCCGTATGCGATTCCATCGACGGATCTTCATCAGATCAAGGTTAAAGGGGCGATGACGGGTGGTATTTGGAGTTTTCTAGAACTCTAATTATTTCTTCAAACCAAGCGGCGGATATCATCCTCTCGCCTGGTGATACCTTCTGAATCTAAGTGCTCCAGCATTGCTAGTA
>JASFLN010000188.1:0-4594 GCA_050118075.1 Anaerolineales bacterium | reverse complement strand
TTTTATACTTTCGTTTTTTGGCCATAAGGATCAAGGTTGTAGGGCTGAAGGGGTGGCAGTTGCGGTCGGGGTGGGTTTGAGTGAGCGTACGATATAGTTGTCAAACGATACTGTGGTCTGGCCGCCGGCACGTGCGCGTACGATCAAGCCGGCTCTTCCAGCGGGTAGAGCGTCATCCTGTTCGGTGAGGACCTCAACACCGTTTAAGAAAAACTTGAATTCATCACCAGTCAGGATTACAGCCATGCGATTGTCTACAAGTAATCCTGAAAGCACCGAGTTCGTGGGAGTATCTGCAACGAGCACCAACTCCTCTCCTGCAGAGATCCTGGAGATACGCACGTTTCCATCACATGACAGCGTGTAGCGGTAGTGATCGCCTTCGGGGGTCACCCTAAAGGTCAAACCGTAGGTGTCCCCTTCTGAACATAGGATGGCGCGCGCTTGGACCTCGATATAACCATCAGTGAAAACGGGAGCTGGACTGATGGCGCTGAAAAAGGTGTACGGTTCATTTACCGCCAGGCTGAAGCGGCCATTAAGATAGCTTACCCCTCCAACGCGGGTCTCCAGCGTCTCCCAACCCGTCTGGGTTGCGAAGCGATCCTGAAAGAGGACAGTGTCAAGTCCTGAGATGATGTCCGGAGTAGCTGTGGGAGAAGGTGGAGGGGTCATGGTTGCCGTCGGGATCAGTGTCGGGAAGAAGAAGGTTGGTGTGGGAGGCGGTTCCGTCGAAGTAGGTGTCGGAGTGGGTAAGTTCTCAACGCTGACACAAGCCGACAGTGCAAGAAGCAGGATGGCCAGCGCCAGGTGGTTTCTCGACCCAAGTATTAAATGCTTCATATCGGCCTAATTGTAATGGCGATTGAAGTGCTTGCCTAAATGATGTGAATTGATGAGCGGTTCAATTTCAGAGATACCAGAGTTTGAATTCGGTGAACCGCACGGTGAATCCCGCAGTCTGTGCAGCGTCCGCGTAGAGACCGTAATTCCCACGGATGAAAGCAGTATCTTCGACCTGCGCTAGCTGTGTGCCGTTGACGAAGACCGAAAGTTGGTTGCCCTGGGCTTGAAAGCTCAGAACGTTTGTAGCATTTTCACCGCGATTAATGGCCTCCGCTTCCTGCCAGTCCAGCAATGTGCGGATCGATCCAGAGAGCAGTTTACGGACGCGGTAGCTGCCATCACAGGACACTTCGAGTGTGTAACCGCTGTTGCGCTGATTTGGCTCAACACGGAGAGCAAGTCCGGCTGCGTCTTTACCGGCACACTCATCGAACTCAGCCGTTACCTCAACATAGATATTGCCGGCATCGATATCAGGAATCGTCGTACTCCACCATAGAAAGCCATCAGCGAGGTAGTCGGTAGCGACGAGTTGATTGTCGCGGATCAAATTTGATGCACCCTCAAAATTGGGGCCGACCCAGGTCAGATTTGAGTTGAAGTTATCCCGGTAATCCGGTGCCGCCAGGTTGAGACCGTAACGGGCATCATCGGTCGGGAGCACGGGAACTGTTGCGGTGACGTCAGGTCCGGGAGTGTCGGTCGCTGGCAAGGTAGGCGAGGGGGTGATCGGTGCCGTCGCGCTGGGTGGCAGCGTCGCACTGGGGAGCACCTGTCCGGCGGGAGGCGCCAGTGTTTGCTGGACTTGTTCAGGTGGCGCCTCAACCGGTGCCGGACGGGTGCAGGCGGTGAGCGTCATAGCGCTCACCGCCAGAATTGTGTTAAGTGTTCGTGTCATGGAATAAATGGTATATCCCAAATTGCAAAATCGTCAAAGTATGCCGGCAAATCGTATGTGGCAGCGGCCCGTACATACGCGGCGAAGTAACCATAGCTGTAAGAATAGTTTCTGTCAAAGTACTCGCCGACCTGTGTGTTGTTGATAAACAAATTGAACTTGCCGGCGTATCCCCAGACCCCAAGGCGATTCGTCGCCCCATTACCAGTGTTAATCACATCGGATGGTGTCCAGTCAATATAGACCTCTGCAGAAGCCCCCGCCGGACGATAGCGCAGGAAGCGCCAGGCACCGTCACATGATACTTCGAGCGCGTACCCGCTGGGTGTCTGCTGGGCATCGATCCGCATCACAAGCCCCACAGAGTCTTTGGCGATGCAATCGCCGTTCGTCGCACTGATCTCAACATATGCGTTACCAGACGGTCTCGAATTGTAGGACCAGTAAACGGCTCTCTTCTCAGGATCGTAATCTGTGCCGACAAGTTGGCCATCGATGACCTGGTAGGAGGCAAACCCGGCGCTGTCGTAGTCATACCAATCGTCGGCCTTGTTGAAGTAGTCGAAGACGTCCGGATTGGATAGATCGAGGATGGCGCGTGGGTCTTCCTCGCTATCGACTGAGAACGCTGTCGGGGTCGGCGGCACTTCTAGTCGGCGCGGGGTTGGTGTGACCTCTACGACCACAACTTCCTCTTCTTCCGGTTCTTGCTCCTGTGGTTCTTCCGGAGGCAGTGTGGCGGCAGGTGCATCCTCGGGTTGATTCTCCTCCACTACTGCGGGTTCTTCCTGCGCAGTTGAGGAATCATCCTTTGAGAAGATGTCAATTCCAATATAGATCAGCGCGAGGACAAGTAGGACCGACAAAACAATAAGCAGAATTCGGTCAAAACTCAACGAGCTTCCTTTTCCCTCTGTCATGATGATTGCTCCTTAATGTATAACGGTTAAGGCATAACAACTCCATCTTATGTCAGCAAAGCACCACAGTTTATAATCCTTAAGTCATGTCAGCAGATTATGGTTCCGAAGGAGTGAGGCATGGAATATAGGAATATGGGTAGGACAGGATTGAAATTAAGCCGCCTGGCTTTTGGATCGTGGGTGACGTTTGGTGACCAGATTGATAGTGCAAAAGCCAGTGAATTGATCCATCTGGCATATGACCGAGGCATAAATTACTTCGATAACGCGGATATTTACGCCAACGGGAAATCAGAAGAGGTGATGGGGCATGCAATCCAGGATCTACCACGCGAAGCACTCGTGCTTTCAAGCAAAGTCTTCTGGAAGACGATGCCGGGACCGAATGGTCGTGGCCTCTCCCGGAAACACATCATGGAATCTTGTGACGCTTCGCTTCAACGTATGGGTATTGATTATCTTGATCTCTACTTCTGCCACCGCTATGACCCTGAAACCCCGCTTGAGGAGGTAGTTCGAGCTATGGAGGATCTTGTCCGTCAAGGCAAGATCCTCTACTGGGGAACCTCCGAGTGGCGTGCCGGGCAGATCGCGCGGGCTTTTACCATTGCTGAGCGCTGGGGGGCATATCCACCGGTGGTTGAACAGCCCCAATACAATATGCTCGTGAGACGGAAAATGGAGGATGAACTCGTCCAGGCTGCGGATGATCTCGGATTTGGGATGGTCACCTGGAGCCCACTAAAATACGGATTATTGACGGGTAAGTATAACGAGGGCATGCCGGAGGAAGAAACACGTCTGACGCGTGAACCAACATGGGCAGAGAGTGTGGTCACAGAAGAGCGTGTTGAGAAGGTCCGCAAGCTGACGGCTTTAGCTGAGAAGATCGGAATGTCGATGCCCCAGCTGGCGATTGCCTGGGCGCTGCGGATCCCGCAGGTGACGTCAGTCATCCTGGGCGCCACGAAGACTTCCCACCTGGAAGATAATCTTCAGGCTTTGGATGGGGTCGATAAACTAAGCGAGGATGTCCTTGAGCAGATCGAGGAGATCCTGGATAACAAGCCGGAGCCAGTCGCGTAAAGATCTTTTTTGAGATGCAAGTCGGAAAAAAAGAGACCACCGCCAAGCGGTGGCCTGTGGTTTTGTTCACCCTTTTTACCAGGGCTGCTGGGTTTTGAGCTCCAGGCCGTTGGGGTCGGAAAAATCAATCCGGGCAGCAAAGGCGCGCCCGATACTTTCAAGCAAATCGACAGCCCAGACCGCGTCCAGATCAATTTCGGTAACATCAACGCCGTCGGGAATGTTGACCTTCAACTCGTTCATCACATCGGGGGCTAAGTCTATCTGGTAGCGGCGTAAATCGATCTTCCCATTTTGGTCATACTCACGACGGGTGACGTAGGTCTGCCAATCACCGGCGTCCTCAAGGATCTCGGAGAGCGACCACAGTCCCCACTGCAAGAAATTTGCGCGTTGCGCGTCAATGCTATGTGGTCTACGACCGGTTCCGAATGAGTACATGATCGTCTCGCCGGGTTTGTAGCGCCCGGCAGTGTAGTGAAGTGCCTCAACTGCGGCGTGGTAAGAGGGATTTCCGGCTACCCCGACACCACCGTCTACCCAGGTATGTTTGACTCCCTTCACAGTCGCGCTGTGCGCGGGGAAATAAGTGGGAGCTGCGATGCTGGCAAGCACGGCATCGTCCAGGTTTAGCGTTCCCCATTGACTGGCATTTCCGGGTGCGTCTCGGACAAAGAAATCCGTGCGGCTTGTGATCGTGTTCTTCGCTGTGATGAGGATGTCTTTGGAGAATGCGTTCAGGGGTTTATCAGCCCCGATTTCGGCCAGACGCTTGGCGATGAACTCGTTGCTGTAGCGATGGTTGCCAAGATTGACAATCACCTTCCACCATGGAAGGCGT
>JASFLN010000187.1:0-4597 GCA_050118075.1 Anaerolineales bacterium | reverse complement strand
CCGGGCTGAGCGGTGCAGGTAAGTCAACAATCGCCGAAGTGCTCACCGTGATGCTTCAGGAGCATGGTCGGCACGTGACCGTGCTGGATGGAGATGTCGTGCGCACCCATCTGTCCAAGGGGCTTGGATTCAGCAAAGAGGATCGCGATATCAACATTCGCCGGATCGGCTTTGTGGCTGCAGAGCTGGTGCGCCATCATGGTGTGGCGATCTGTGCGGCGGTGAGCCCTTATCGCTCGACACGCAATGATGTGCGCAGCATGGTGGGCGACGGTCACTACATTGAGGTCTTTGTAGACACACCGTTGGAGGTCTGTGAGCAGCGTGATGTGAAGGGTCTTTATGCAAAGGCGCGGCGTGGGGAAATTAAAGGTTTCACTGGTATCGATGATCCCTACGAAGCGCCTGACCATCCCGAAATTGTGGCCGATACAGTCGCCGACTCGCCAGAAGAAAATGCGCGCAAGATCCTCGCTTATCTCATCGAGCAGAAGTTGGTCAGTCGAAAATAGCCGTGCAGGATCAATAGGCAATAACTACATACAGGCGATCAGGATAAATCCTGATCGCTTTGACTTTAACATCCGTGGGATACGTGACTAGACATAATTATCACCCAGGTCAATGGGACTCATTGACGACTTGCGGTGGAGCACCCTTCGGATTACATTTGAGACTGGAATACCATTCCTTGGCTTACGCGCGGAGAGATGAAGATCATGACCGACTCACTCGAGAAATCCGTCGAGGAACGCACCATTTGTTTTATCGATCTAACCAAGTTTGAACAGGGCGAGATCATTCGCGGCGGTTGTTTGGTGACCGACGGGCTCACCCGGCCGATCGAATTCTGGGTGAGCGGGGTGATCAAACCTTCCAGTATCCAGAAAATTCTCTACGGGGACACACTTCAGGAATACATATCCATCGATTTGATCGGCGTCCCATTACTTGAATCGCTTGAAGCGACACCGGAGCTGATCCTCGTGCGCGAAGCCGAGTTCCTCAAACTGCGTCAACGCATCGACATCCCTGTACTGTGGGTGCGTGCCACCGTCGATGGCCAATACGTTCTTCAGTCGCTGCCCGGCTACGAAAATGAAGCCGAAACAGGGCGAGAAATCCTGCCGCGCCGATTACGTGGCCGCAATATCGTCGAGCCGTTCTTGCGCATCCGCAGTGCCGTTGAGGAAGCCCATCAGCTGGCAGTAGGCGAGCAGACGAGGAGTTGATTTGTCCCCGGTAGACGTTAAGCCGGGGGAGCGCAGTGGTAGGATGAAACCAGCTGCGGTCTTCCCTGTAAAAAATCCCCGCATCCGCTCAGCCACAACCCACCAATTTCCAGCCAAGAGCGAAGTACCGCCGCGTCCCATCACGGATACGGAACGGCTGGATGTTCTAATGGAAAGTCAGATGTCGGCGAGTCCCTGGGATATGCGCCTTGTTCGAGATTCTCCCTTGGAACTGGCAGCCCGCTTTGATCTTGAGTCGGATCCTGCACAATTCGATCCTCAGCTTGGAAGTGTAGCTATAGCTGGAGCGGTGTTCTCCCCCACGCAAGGCGTTCAACGATGCGGACCGAGTGATCTTCCACGCTCATACGAACCCATTCGAAAGAAGGGGATAATTGAAGCTGACCGCTTCCCAGGTCCAATTGATTTGCTGCAACCACTGCTTGAACCCTCGGTGCTTGGCTCAGATAATGCCAGTTGGAGCTTGCCGGCGGAGTTGCGAAGCGCGCAGATTGAAGCTGTCAATGCGTTGCTCAGTCATGATATTTACCTTCTGGCGGATGACCCGGGGACCGGGAAGACGGTAGCGGCATGTGTCGCCTTGATGAATCAATTCCAGCAGCACCAGATTCTCAGAGCGCTTTTAGTTTGCCATGCGAGTGGCATACGTTCCATCGCCCACACCCTGGCTTGCTGGACGCCCGGACTGCAGGTCACGGCGATACGGGGAGCTGAGGATCAACGCTCCCTCGATTGGTCAACCCCCGCGCATGTCTATCTGGTGACGGAGGAGACCCTGCGAAGTGATATCGAAAGTGGAGTGCTCAAGAAAGAAAATCTCCACTTTGACTTGATTCTGCTGGATGACGTCCAGGTCACCGGGCTGCGTTTCCGTGACTTCCCCGGAGCGCTCAATCAACTCAGTTCGAACATCCGCTGGGCGGTGGCGGGAGCGCTCCCTGATACCGCGGAGGATTGGACTGGCTTGTTCAAGTTTCTTGCGCCGGAGGAGATCAAGGGCACAGCCGGTATATCGCTCCCCGATGTCAAGCGAAAATTCCAGAAATATTACCTGCGCAGGACGAAGGAGCAGATGCGTTCTGAGCTTCCACCCCGAAGCCGGGAGCTGCTCTGGTTGGATTTGACCGAGTTGCAGGCCAAACGCTACGAGGAGGTACTTGCTGAGGAGCGGCACCGCTTATCACAGTTAGGTGAAGCCGCACAGCCTACCCATATTGAGACAGCGCTTAGCCGTCTGCAGATTGCCACTAACTTCGCTCCGGGTGTTTTGGATGGGGCCAAGGTCCGTGCACTTGTCGATCTGATCGAGCAAATTTCGGCATCCGGTGCCAAAGTGGTGGTATTCAGCCAGTTTCGCGGGGAAGGCATCGACCGGTTGCATCCTGTGCTCGAACCTTATGGTGTTTTGAGGCTTGAAAAAGGAGAGCCAGAGGAGCAGCGGGAGCGCATTTTAAGCGCATTCCGCGACCAGGATCATTGGCATGTCTTACTTCTTGAGACAGGGGTCAATGTCGGTGAAGATATCCTTGTTGAAGCGACTTATATCATTCACTTTGACCACCATTGGAATCCAGCGAACCGCTTGAAAGCGGAGCTGAAGCTGCAGCCACTGATTTTCAGGGCGGTCCCGGTGACGATTTACGAATTCTGGATCGCCGACACGATTGATGAACCGCTCTACCGGATACTGGACGAGAAGAATTTACTGCCTGCGAATGTACCCGAAGGTACACGTCCGACCGAGCTGGAGGATCGTATCACCTTGCGGGAGTGGTTGGATCAAATTCTGTGCATTCCTCGCGGGGAGGAGCCTGTGCGTGTTCGTCTTCCCGAACCGCAAGGCACTGGTATCCTTCCGGGGACAGCCGTGCTGCGCTCCAAGTTGGCCGAACTCTCAGCAGACACGTTGATGGCGGCGGTGGAAACCTTGATGAAGGCGCTTGGATACCATGATGTCGAGCCGCTCGGAGAGCCGGATGAGGAGGGCGGTTATGTGCTGGCCTGGCAGGAGACACCGGAGGGTATCGAGCGTGTGTTGGTGAAATACCTGGCCGCGAATAAGAATGTCGGCATCGCCGAAGCACGCACGTTAATGGCGGATATGAAAGGTCGCGGTGATTGCACCGGGGCCTATTTGATCACGACCTCTGACTTTACGAGTGCCTGTCGCAATTACGCTGACGAGTCCGATGGCCAGCTGGCGTTGGTTTCCGGATCTGAGCTCTACCGCCATTTACACATCCTCGGTCAGTTCTAATCCCATACTTGTTGGAAAGTGGAGTTCTTATGCCTTCGATCTTATTTGTGTGCTCAGCGAACCAGTGTCGTTCACCGATGGCAGAGGTGTTATTTGAGGCGCTCCTCGAGGAGCGTGGTGAACGGGATGATTGGCGGGTAGAATCAGCCGGTGTATGGGCTTATCACGGCGCCCGTGCGACGACCAACGCCCAGCGGGCGGTGGAAGAACGAGGCCTCGACCTGAGTGGGCATGCCTCACAGCCGACCGAGCGCACGCTGCTGAAGCAGTTTGACGTGATCGTGGTCATGGAAGTCGAGCACAAAACCGTGCTTCAAAGCGCCAACCCTGATATGGCGGATCGTATCTTTACGCTCCGGGAGCTGGTTGGACAGCAGGGCGATTTCAACGATCCGGTAGGTGGGTCGTTGGAGGTTTACAAGTCGGCGGCGGATGAGTTGGAAGCACTTCTGGATGAGGCATATAAAAGAATAACTAATCGCTAATATGCATCATAATTAATGTTGCTTTGTGAAGTAAATGAGATTGAAGCCCGAGATATCTTAGACCAGCTGGCCTCTCGATTGTGTTGGTAGGTTTCCATATGGAACTCGATCAAACATTTGACTCATCAAGCAGAGATGCTCCCCCAATAGAGGAATTTCGTGCGCTCTATAAATATCGGGAGCTGATCAGGCAGCTTATTTCGAGGACGATTAAGACTCGTTACAAGCGTTCTGTGCTTGGTGTAGCCTGGACAATGATCAATCCGCTGCTCACGATGGCAGTACTGACATTGGTTTTCTCTCAACTCTTCCGTTTCCCCACCAAGACATATGCGCTGCATGTGCTCTCCGGATTGTTGATTTGGAATTTCTTCGCTCAGACGACCACTGCGGCTATGGGTGAATTGATGTGGAGTGGAGGCTTGCTTGGACGAATCTACATGCCCAAATCCGCATTTGCCGTGGCTGCGGTAGGCACAGGACTCGTCAATCTAGGCCTGGCGCTGGTGCCTTACCTTGTGATCTCGATCGTTCTGGGTGTTTCTCCAACACTTGAGATCTTTTTCTTGCCGGTGATCGTGCTTGCCGCCAGCCTGTTCACA
>JASFLN010000186.1:0-4604 GCA_050118075.1 Anaerolineales bacterium | reverse complement strand
GGGCTCATACCTCCCAAAATGCCGATGCGCTTATGCATTTCAAGCCTCCTGTGATCTGAGCGTAAGTCTTGCGAGTAAGTTCATCTTCGGTAACGATTGAGCGATTTTATATGGACCGTCATGCTTTAGGACGATATGACCATCCGATACACAAGTAGGATATCCGCGAAAGCTCGATCCATGCAAAAGGACAGCTGCTTTTCATTCAAGCTGTTGAAGCGATGAACGATTTTCTGTCTTCAGCGCAGATTAAAAAACGGCAGGCATTGTGAGTGACGCCGTCGTGCCCTGTTCAGCGCTGCTGAAGAGTTCCAGTCGACCGCCCATCGCTACGGTGAGTGATCTGGCGATGGCGAGCCCCAAGCCACTGCCGGATCTTCCACCAGGTTCGACCTGGTAGAAACGTTCGAAGACGTGCTCGAGGTCTTCCGGAGGGATGCCTGGACCGGTGTCGTCGACCAGGATCTGCACTTGGCTGCCATTCACTTCGCTGGAAAACGTGATCATCCCCCCAGAAGGTGTATATCCAAGTGCATTATCGAAGAGGATCAGAAGGACCTGGCGCAGGCGGGTTAGATCTCCAAGCACGGTTCCCGCTGTGGAAGCGATCGTGATTGAGACTCCACGCTCTGCAGCCAAAGCTTCAACCTGCCGTCTAAGGTCTCGAAGGATCTCATCCACTAAGATCGGTTGAAGCTCTAATTTGAGGCTACCGGTATCCAGTCTGGATAGGGTAAGCAGGTCTGTGACCATATCCGCCATATGACCTGTCTCCTGCAGTATGTCTTCCAGCATTGCCCGTCGAGAATCGTCGGGCGCCATATGCCTCAGCGTTACCTCGGTATTTGCACGGATGAGAGTTAACGGCGTACGCAGTTCATGACCAGCGTTGGCAATGAACGTTTGCTGCTTCTCCCAGGCTCCCTCAGCTGGGGATATCGAGCGTCCAGCCAGCCACCAGCTCCCCAGGCTAACGACCAGGAGCATCGCACTGCTCATCCCGGCCATGACGATAACAAGCTGGTTAAGTGCCCGCTGCTGATCGTTGAGGAGCCGGCCAAGTTGAAGGAAGGCTGGATTTGGCTCACCTACAGGCACTGCGTATGTGAGCAGTCGCACAGGGGTACCGTCAGCCAACTCGATCGTGCGAAGGTCATGCCCTTTCTGAATGGCACCCTTAACTGCATCCAGGTTTGGAGGCAAACGCGAGGCGCTCGAGACGGATGCTGCCAGGACATTCCCGCTCTGATCTAACGGCAGCGTATAGATTGAGGCGAGATCAGCGTCGTAAAGCTCCTCAGCCAAATCGTGATAATACGAATCCCCCTCATCTTCCTCATGGCTCTCCTGATTAGGCTTCTCTTTGTCACCGACGAGGGGATTCAGATCCGATGTTGACGTCTGCGTTGGAGCTGCGCGCCTTTCACTCCATACAAGCGCAGCTTCTTCAAGTTCCGGAGTCAATGGCAGGTCGAGCAGGACAAATTGCTGGGCCATTCGATACCGCAGCGCCAGGTCGGTCGTGTTCTGGAAGAAGCGTGCTACAAGCTGCCGTGTACCGAACATCATTAGCCCGGCAAATGCCGCCGCGATGACGAGATAGAGGAACGTTAAGCGCAAGCGAAGACCTTTAAACATCCCCGCTCTCCAGGCGGTATCCAACACCGCGGACGGTCGTGATGGGGTCACGCTCACCACCCTGGATCAGTTTCTTTCTCAGGTATGAGATATACACATCCACCGAAGTACCCAGCACTTCCGCGTCGTATGACCAGACGTAATCCAAGATCTGCGTACGTGTCAGCGTCTGATCCGGATGCCGCATCAGGTACTCGAGCAGCCTCCACTCGGTGTTTGTCAGGTCGAGAGGGACCTCACCTCGCCTGGCGGTGTGAGCTTTAAGGTCCATCACCAATTCGCCCTGGCGTAGTTCCCATGGGTCGCTCCCGTTGGTGACGGTGAAACGTCGCCCCAGGGCACGCACGCGTGCCAGCAGTTCATCGAAGGAGAAGGGTTTCGAGAGGTAGTCGTCGGCGCCGCTGTCCAGACCGGTGACGCGGTCCTCTACCTGAGTACGCGCCGTCAGGAGCATGCAGGCTGTCGGAAGCCGGGCATTCCGGACAGCGCGAATAACCGCGGGCCCATCACGCTCGGGGAGCATCCAATCGACGATAGCGACGTCATACGTCCCGCGCAGCGCCAGTTCGAGGCCGGAGGCGCCGTCGTAGGTTGCATCGACATCAAAGCCTTCCTCGATCATGACCTCCTTGATTAACCCGGCCAAACGGCGATCGTCTTCGATTAGTAATACTCTCATCGTTGCTCCAGGAGAAACGGTATCAAGCGAAGATTGGAAAATGATTGGAAAACTGGCTGTTAATTCTAATCTGTTTTCAAAATTCACTGATTAGGATCTTATAGGTTTTAGAGTCCTAGGCTAAGGTAGTCAATATTTAGCAATAGCCAATCCGGGACAAGGATCAGGGCAGGCGGCTAGAAAGAGGGTCGGCCTTGCCGGCAAGCCGACGAAGTAGTAAGGAGTATGTGATGATCCACCGTAAAGCGCTCATGCTGAGCATCGGCGTGACGACCTTCTTGGTTGTGCTCGTGGGTGGTGTTTACGCAGCCTATGCACGGGCTGGCGAGGAACAACCGGTTGAGATGACCGTGGAAGAAATGCTCGAAGATCCTGAGGTGCAAGCGGTCCTGCGTGAGCGGGAGGCCGCCTACCAGCAGATGATCGATGAGGCCAATCAGCGCTTGGAAGCGCAGGCTGCGGAGCAAGAACAAGTTCAAGAGCAGGAGCAAGCTGAGCCGGAAACGGAGGAATACCCTATCTCCGTAGGACTGGCTGTAGCACTCGGACAAGATGCATTGGATGGGGGAACGTTGATAAGGAATGTTGAACTCGTCAGTGTGAATGGTCGCGCCGCTTATGAGTTGATCTTTGATCGTGGTGAGGTGTACATCGATGCAATCTCAGGTGCGATCCTATACAACAGCAGCGCAAGCGAACAGATGGCCAGTCGTTCCGGATCGGATCACGATGACGACGATGATCACGATGGACATGAAGATGATGATCACGAAGAACATGAAGATCATGATGATGATTAGATCAAAAAGGTAATGTGCAGCTGAGGAAGTGGTACTGAAGAGGTTGAAAAACATGTCCAAGCAGAGACGAAGAAAACGTGGGGGGCGTCCGGCAGCTGGTGCGAAAATGCTGATCTCGGTCAGTGCAGTGACGGCGACTCTAGTGGGTTGGGGGGCCCTTGCAAGTGATGAGATCCAGCTTGCAGAGACTGAACCATCCGTCCGGGATGTCCGCTCGAAAGTGGAGGCGATCCTGGGCGACATGCCCGGGCTGGTGCAGGTTGAAAAGGCAACCCCGGTTCAAGAGAATTCTCCTGAACCTACACCGGAATTGAGGGTAGTAAACCTGCCCCAGAAGGAGAAATCGTCTCAGCCGAAGCCGGTCAGCCACACTCAATCTTCACGCTAGAGAAATCCCGATGGTAAAGATTGAATTCCGATCAATGGGTTCAAACATGCGGGTGGTGCTTGAAGAGGACACTCCGCAGGCGCGCCAGGCACTCTCCCTCGTGCCTGTCTGGTTTGAGGGTTGGGAAGCATGTTTGAGCCGCTTCCGTCCGGACAGCGAGCTTAACGAGCTAAACCGACACGCAGGGCAGTGGGAGGAAGTCAGCCCGGTTATGTGGGAGTTGCTGGTCGCTGGCCTACGCGCCGAACACCAGAGCGGTGGACTGGTGACACCAGCGCTGCAGGGTGTGCTGGCGGGCTATGGGTATGACCGCAGTTTTGAGTTGATTGCTACTCTCGACACGGCAATGCACATGACAGACCTGCGTGCCTCCCCACTCCCAGGAATGAGTATCCAAATGGATGCACAAGGCAGCCGTGTACTGCTGCCGGAGGGGACCCTGTTGGATTTTGGTGGGATTGCCAAGGGTTGGGCGGCGGACCGCACCCTCGAGCTGCTGGAACCGTTCGGGGCGGCGTTAGTGGACGCTGGCGGAGACATCGCCACGAGTAAAACCGCAGACGAGCGTGCTGCCTGGCCTGTGGGGGTGACCGATCCTTTCGCTCCAGATGAAACCCTTGTGCTGCTCGAATTGAGAGGCGAGGCGGTCGCCACCTCCGGACGCGATGTCCATATCTGGATGGAGAACGGAGCCTCGCGCCACCACATCATCGACCCGCGCAGCGGCGAGCCGGCTGTCAGCCGGGTGCTTACCGCAACTGTTATTGCTCCGACGGCTGTAAAAGCTGAGGTGGGCGCGAAATGCGCTTTGATACTCGGTGAGGTTGAGGGGAAAGCCTGGCTGGACGCTAGACCTGAACTTGCCGGCATGCTGGTGCTTGAGGATGGAGCGGTGGTCTACAGCGAGACTTTCAAGAACTATTTATGGAGTGATTGAGCTATGCAAAACTCAAGTGAAATTTATGATGAAAACATCATCCCACTGCAGAGTGTTTTGCTCCTGATTTTCTCTTCGGCAGCCGGGGCACTGCTAGCGGTGAATATCCTCCCTGTTCTTGTGCCGGGTTTTCTCTCCTCTGTAAACGGTGAAGGTCTAAAA
>JASFLN010000185.1:0-4616 GCA_050118075.1 Anaerolineales bacterium | reverse complement strand
GGACCTGCAATTGAAAAGGTGCGCACGGAGCTTTTAGATAGATTGGCAGAGATGATCGAGCCAGCGGTCACGGTGGGCGAGATCATGTCGCGTGATCCCCAGCTGCTTGATCCAGACGTCAAGGTCGGCGAGGCTGCGGAGCGGATGCAGCGTTTCGGTCATGAAGGATATCCTGTCGTCGAGAACGGAAATGTGCTCGGCTTGCTCACCCGCAGAGCTGTTGATCGTGCCATGTCCCACGGAATGCAAGATGACCCGATCCTGCGTATCATGCAGGCTGGTGAGGTCAAGGTAAGTGTTAATGACTCGATCCATTATCTGCAGAAAATGATGATCGAACATGGATGGGGCCAGGTCCCGGTGACCGATGCGTTGAACGAGAAGATTATCGGCATTGTTACGCGCACCGATTTACTGGCGGCGCTGGGAAGTTTGCATGAAGGCGAACCTATCCCCTCGTTGGCGGAGGATTTGGAACGGGCGTTACCGGCTGCTCGCTTGCGCCTGCTCAAGTGTGTCGCAGCCGAAGCTGAAGCTCGTAAGGACGCGCTCTACATCGTCGGTGGATTCGTACGAGACCTGATTCTAGGAGCACCCAGCGTAGACTATGATCTTGTTGTCGAGGGGGATGCCATTGGTCTGGCACAAGCACTGGCGAAAAAGTATGGCGGCAGAGTGAGCAGCCATCGACGTTTTGGCACCGCAAAGTGGGGTATTGCGGCGGACGATGAAGGTCTGCACAAGCGGTTGGAATTGGATGACAAGAACCTTGACCAGCTTCCAGAAACGCTGGACTTCGTGACGGCCCGGACAGAGTTTTATCCACATCCCACCTCGCTTCCATCTGTGCGCAGTGGAAGTATCAAATTAGACTTGCACCGCCGGGATTTCACGATCAATACGCTCGCGCTTCGCTTGGATGGAGCTCATTACGGTCAGCTGCTGGACCATTGGGGTGGCGGACGGGATTTGCGCGACGGGAAAATCCGGGTGCTTCACTCACTGAGCTTCATGGATGATCCCACGCGCATGTTGCGCGCGGTTAGGTTAGAACAGCGACTTGGTTTCGATATCGAGCAACGAACCCGAGAGCTGCTGGAAGACGCGCTTCCGCTCCTTGATCGTGTGAGCGGAGACCGCATCCGCAGCGAAATCGATTTGATCTTTAAAGAGCAGCACGTGCTTGCGACCATGGACCGTTTGGATGACTTGGGTCTATTTGTCGCGATTCATCCCGACCTGCCATGGAACGAAGAGATAAAAAACCGTTTCGAGCGGGTCCTCGGCTTCGAGCCTCAACCGCAGTGGAACTTGAGTGACCTTCCAGATCGCGCTTATTTGTTTTATGCCGTCTGGCTGGTGTCGCTCGTTATTGAGCGCACAGAACATGTTGCAGAGCGGCTCTCATTTCCCGGCTCACTGCGTAAGGACGTCATCGCGGTGTCACAGTTGATGCACAGCATAAATGAACTGGGGGCTGGCGCTGAACCAAGCAAGTTTGTCAATTTGTTTGAAGCTCACCCCGAAAGGGTGCTGATCGCGACCTGGTTGAGCCTCGGTGAAGGGCACCCGGTCCGCGCGGCAATTGAGGCGTACCTCATGACATGGCGCTTTATCACGCCAACCATTGATGGCGATGCGTTGCGTGAAAGGGGATTGAAACCCGGCCCCCAATACACCCATATACTAAGTGCATTGCGGGATGCATGGTTGGATGGCAGAATCCAATCTCAGGAGGAAGAAAGCAATCTATTGACGTCAATGTTGGAGGAGATCAACAAAGATGGTTGACACGTTGGGGGTGCGCATCCGCACGGCGACCGAGGCGGATCTTCCAGCCCTGGAATGGGATGGCGAGTACATCCACTTCCGTCGGGTCTATCTGCAGGCGCTGCGCGAGGCGAAACGTGATCGCCGAGTGATCTACCTGGCAGAGACACCCGGGGAGGTTGTTGGACAGCTCTTTATCCACCTCCACTCGATCTGGAAGTCTGCCTTTGGAGGAGCAAAAGCCGGTTACCTTCACTCATTCCGGGTTAAACCACACTTCCGTGGCCAGGGTATCGGTTCGAGACTGCTCAAAACAGCCGAACAGGAGCTGCTTGAACGACGATACTCACGGGCCGTCATTTCGGTCGCCAAAGTCAATATTCGTGCCCAGGAGCTGTATCTCCAGCATGGCTACAATCTGTTCATAGAGGATCCGGGTGAATGGGCTTATGTGGATCACCGGGGTAGGTTGAAGCACATATCAGAACCAGCCTATGTTATGGTCAAGACACTCCGAAATGGGGCACTCCGCGGATAGCATTACACTGGCATGGAACTTGAAACTTTTTAGAAGGACCATGCAGCGAGAAATGCAGTATTCCAATCCTATGTCCAGGTTTCCTACGAACACAAACGGCGAATTACACGCCCGAAGGCAGACGCTTGAGTTCTGCAGCGCGATCCTCATACCTTTAGCGCTCCTGGCTTTGTCTGCTGTGGGTTGTAGTGGTCCAGACCGACTTGAGCCGCAGGGTAGACTCGTTGAGCCCTGGGTCGGTCTTGTGGAGCCGATCGTCCGCGAGGACGAGGTAGAGGACCAGCCAACCGAGGTGCTTCCAGAAGTTCAAGCGACCATCATTCCGACGGTTCCTTTCACGGGAACTCCCACACCGGATCCGTTCCGTGATCCACCGCCTGTGCGCACGGAAGAAGAATGGTACATCGTGCAGCCCGGCGATTCGCTGAACGTCATCGCTGGAAAATTCGGTGTCTCCGGAACGATGGTTATGCGTGCCAACGGTTTGATCAACCCGAATTTCCTGGCGGTCGGGCAGTCGCTGCTGATCCCGGCACCTCAACCTCAAGAACCAGGCCCTGATTTTAAGACCATCCCTGATTCGGATCTCGTTTACGGACCCACGAGCATGACATTTGATCATTTCGCTGAGATCCGCAGTCGAGCGGGGTTGTTGGATGTATACGTTGAGGAGGTGGAGGGGGTTGAACGCAGCGGGGCATCGATTGTCCAGCTCGTGGCGGAGCGCTATTCCGTTTCACCCCGCTTGCTGCTGGCCTTACTTGAGTATCAATCGGGATGGCTCTCGCAGACACAGATTAGTGGAAGCGAACGCGCTTACCCCATGGGTTACGTCGCCTATACGTGGGAGGGATTGTGGGCGCAACTTTCCTGGACAGCTGACCAGTTGAATCATGGTTATTATCTGTGGAAGGCAGGGTGGGCAGGACCAATCATCACCAGCGATGGTGCGTACATTCCACCCGGTCAGGGGATCAACGCCGGGACGGCGGGTGTGCAGTATCTGTTCGCTCAACTGTACCCCTCAGAAGCTTGGCGTGAAGTTGTCGGCCGTGAGGGATTTTATACTTTCTATGAGTCTCTTTATGGCAATCCTTTCCAACGCGCGGTGGATCCGCTCCTGCCTGCGGAATTGACCCAACCCGAATTCCAACTGCCATTTGAAAAAGGAAAGACATGGTCTTTTACCGGCGGGCCACACAGCGCGTGGGGTGATTGGGCAGCATGGGCAGCACTGGATTTTGCACCACCTGGTTTTGCATATGGTTGCGTACAGTCGAATGAGTGGGTCACCGCCTCTGCGGATGGACTTGTAACGCGCTCCGATGATGGGGCTGTCCTGCTGGATCTGGATCAGGACGGTTACGAGCAAACCGGATGGGTCCTGCTCTACATGCACATCGAGACCAGGGATCGGGTGGGGCAAGGCACGGTTATTCGAGCCGGTGATCGCCTCGGACACCCTTCCTGTGAAGGAGGCGTTACAACCGGAACCCACGTCCATCTGGCACGAAAATACAATGGCGAGTGGATTTCCGCGGATGGACCGATACAATTTGTTCTTGACGGTTGGGTGGCGTCCGGTACCGGTACGCCATATGATGGTTATTTGAGCAAAGGCGCAATCTCGTATGAGGCTTGTGCCTGTCGCAACGAGTTCAACCAGATCAGCAGGTGAGTGGATGAGGGAGAATAGCAAACCGATGCTCAATAGGCGAGCTTTGCTTGCGTTCATCGCTGTAGGTTTTGCCATGCTCGCCTGTGCGCGTGCGAATGTGGCTCCATCCGCTGCGATTGGGTCAGGCGGGTTGCCATCACCCACGTTTATCCCCACGGAAGTGGATGATACCCCTGAACCTACTTTGCCTGTCTCAACCACCATACCGGCCACTGCGACCCCCGCAGAGCCTGAGCCGGTTGTTTCACCTACATTTCCGGCGACGCCTACGTCGGTTGCGGTTGAAACCGAAGAGCCGCAAACCCTTGTGTATGAAGCGCAGCCTGGTGACAGTCTCAAATCGGTTGCGATCCGCTTTGGGGTTCTTCCCGAAGAAGTCGCCTCAACAGGTGTGCTGCCGCAGGGAAACCGAATGATCGATCCGGGTCAAATACTGCTTGTCCCCAAGCGTCTAGGGAAAACCACATCAGCAGAGCGGTGGATTCCGGATTCAGAATTGGTCTTTTCACCAAATGCATCTTCGTTTGATATTGATGATTTTGTCAGCTCGCAGCCTGGCTACCTCAAGCGTTACCGGGAGACTGTATATGGCAAGTGGCGCAGCGGAGCTGAGGTGGTCGCGTTGGTGGC
>JASFLN010000184.1:0-4624 GCA_050118075.1 Anaerolineales bacterium | reverse complement strand
AGCATCTTCGGGGATCGATTGAACCGCCGCCTGGGCTTCAACGAGACTGTAACCAAGGGTCGTAAGCGCGTCCAGGACTTCTGTGTCTAGTTCACTGGGAGGCGCCTCTTCCAGAACAGGGCCACTTAATACATCCTTCAGGTTGAAGATGATTTTTTCACCTGTCTTTTTACCTACTCCCGGCACCTGCGAAAGCACCCCAGCCTGCTGGTTCACAACGGCTGATCGCAGTACATCCGGCGATAGATGAGAGAGGATAGCCAGAGCTAACTTGGGTCCTATTCCTGAAATTCCCAGCAGAGTCTTAAACAATGAGAGTTGCTCGGAGGTGCTGAAACCATACAGCGAAAGGTCATCTTCCCGCACAGCGAGATAGGTATGCATAAAAAATGGCTTACCGACCTCTGGTCCGGCATCGTGAACAGAATTTGTTATGGCTATGCGAAAACCCACACCTTGGACTTCGAGGACCAGACTGTTTTCTTCAATATGCTGAACAATACCGCGCATGGATGTGATCATTCAGAAGCCTCGATTCGGTCCTGCAAGGCCGAGCTATGCGCATGGCATATCGCCACTGCGAGTGCATCAGCTGCATCGTCTGGTTTCGGCAGCTCGTCCATCGTGAGCAGCATTTTCACCATGCGCTGCATTTGCCCTTTATCGGCACCGCCATAGCCGGTCACCGCTAATTTGATATCTTGCGGCGTGTACTCCTCAATCGGCAGCCCCGCGCTGGCGAGGGCGAGAAGAACTACCCCCCTAGCTTGTCCAACGCTGATCGCTGTGGTGACGTTCTTCTGGAAAAAAAGGCGCTCAACGGCAGCCTGGTCCGGTTTATGCCGTTTGAGCAGCGATTCTAATTCTTTATGCAGTTTGACCAATCGCCTGGGCATTGCCTGGCGGGAGGATGTGCGTATCACCCCGTAATCTACTAACTCTAGCGTTGCATCGGAATGTCGTCGGACGAAGCCATAACCAGTTAATGCCGTCCCCGGATCAATTCCGATCACCAACATGATGAGCTGCCAAGTCGAGAAAGATCAGGCAGCTTCGAGCAGCTCGAGCGCGTCGTCTGTCACTGCCAGGTTTGAGTAGACATTCTGGACATCGTCAAGATCCTCAATGCGTTCGATCAAACGCATTGTCTTGACCGATTTGTCCACCGAGAGCTCCAATGTGGAGTTCGGCACCATGCGCAGTTCAGCTTCGTCCGGTTTCAAGCCAGCTGCACGCAATGCATCGTTCACCGTCTTGAATAAATCAGCGGGTGTGAATACCTCAATTTCTTCATCGCCAAGGATCACATCCTCAGCGCCCGCATCAACCGCAATCTCGAATACTGCATCCGGATCAACCTTTTCAGTTTCGTAGTAGAAGTAACCCGCACGATGGAACTGCCAGGCGACCGAACCAGCATCTGCCATGTTGCCACCCGCATCCGTTAAAGTATGTCTGAGTTCAGCTACTGTTCGGTTGCGATTATCCGTCACGACCTCGATCAGAAGAGCAACCCCATGCGGACCATAGCCCTCATAGAGAATCTGCTCAAGTCTTGCAGCATCCTTGTCTTCGCCAGTGCCTCTGCGAATGGCTCGTTCGATGTTGTCTTTGGGCATATTCTCTGCTTTTGCCCGGTCGATTGCCAGCCGCAGCGCAAAATTGACATCTGGATCGCCGCCTTCCCGCGCTGCAATGGCGATCTCACGCGCCAGACGTGTAAAAATTGCCCCACGCTTGGCGTCGTTTGCTGCTTTTTTCCGTTTAATCGTTGACCACTTGGAATGTCCAGACATCGTTCACTCTTCCCATTTTCGCCTATTTCAGGGGCAGAATGATGCCCTCAAGGACGTTTTCGCGATTATACCATTCGGCCTTTACACCACACAATCTGGAAAGCGGTCTGTCCAGCTCTCAAGCCCCTTCTGCTAACAGCGATCCCAGCTTATTTAATGTATCTACACTCTGACCACGATAATGGTTGTTCGCATAAACCAGCGTGAGTGGTGCAGCCGCGTCGAGCTCACGGATGCGTGGCACCCACCCATTTAGCTCCTCTTCACTGTAGGTATAGTCATAGCGCTCATAGGCATGCTCATGCTGCCACCACTTCTCTGCATTTCGTCCATGAAAACGCACATACGCCGTATCGCTGGTCACTTTGGTGATGGGCGGCATCAGACCTTTGATGCGCGGCTCGTCGACGCAGCAGTAGCCAAATTGCAGCTCCTCCAGCATGTTGAAGGTGTCATCATTTACCCAGGCCTGATCACGAAACTCAATCACCACTGGCAGCAGCCCGAATCCTTCCTTTAACCTCAAAAGGTAATCACGATTTTCCTGTGTGGGATGGAAGGAATACGGAAACTGAGCCAGTACACAAGCAAGTTTTCCAGCTTCGCTGATCGGTGCCAGCGATTCAAGAAAAGCGTCAAAATCCGGGGCTTTTCGGTCGTGAGTGATGCTCTGGTGAGCCTTAAGCGTGAACAGAAAATCTTCCGGTGTGCGTTCAACCCACCCCGCAGCCATCTTCGTGGTTGGCAATCGGTAGTAGCTGACATTCAGTTCAACGGTGTCGAAGCGTTCCGCATAGTAGCCAAGCCACTGCCATTTCTGCAAGCTCTCAGGATAGACCGGTCCAACCCAATCCTGATATGAAAAACCGGATGTACCCATACGTATCATATCTGCAACACCCCCGCGCCATCAATTGCACTGTTCTTCAAATCCAGCAGTGCCTGATTTGCTTCCTCGAGCGGATAACTAACTGTTTCAGCTCGAATGGGGATTTCTTCTGCAAGCTTAAGAAACTCAACCCCATCCTGGTGAGTTAGATTGGTCACGCTGCGCAGTGTGCGTTCCTCATAAATCAGATCGTACTTAAACTCCGGTATCGGTGACATGTAAATGGCGTTGATCGCAAGCGTCCCCGCCGGCTTTAGCTTCTCCAGTATGGTGGGCACCAGATGCCCAGCCGGTGCAAAAATAATCGCTCGATCCAGCAAGTCCGGCTGTTGATCTTCCGCGCCACCAACCCAATGAGCTCCCAACTCGCGCGCCAGTCGCCTGTGACCTTCACTGCGGGTGAACACATAGACTTCACAATCCCAATAGAGTGCAACCTGGATAGCCAGGTGTGCGCTTGCCCCAAATCCAACCAGGCCCAAACGTTCACCTTTTTTTAGATCAGCCAATCTCAATGCACGGTAACCGATAATGCCCGCACACAGCAGTGGCGCAGCGGCAACCGCTTCAAGGCCTGCTGGTATTTTCAGCGCATACTCTGGATCGGCAAGCATGTATTCAGCGTACCCACCATCACGATGAAAGCCGGTGAACTCGGCATGTGGACATAGGTTTTCGAGCCCACGCCGACAGAATTCACAGGTCCCATCCGCACTGAAGAGCCAGGGTATGCCGATGCGATCTCCTTCGCTCCATCCGTTCACCGCGTCACCCACCTCGGCAACCGCACCAATCACCTGATGACCTGGAGTGATTGGAAGATCTGGGGGTGTGATATCTCCCTCAACCGTATGTAGATCAGTGTGGCAGAGCCCACATACTGCAACCTTGACCAAGAGCTGATGATCACCGGGCTCAGGTCGCTCTACGTTGTCTAGGTGCAGCGGATTTTCTTCGATTGGAGCTTGGTCATGTAGTCGCATCGCACGCATGGAAAGTCACCAGCTTTCAAAATATATGCAAAAGGCACCCCGTTCTTGGGGTGCCTCTATCATACACATTCTTTTAGGATACACATCCTGACATCTATTCGGATGTATCCTTTTTCTCCCCGTCACCACGGATAAAGGCTTCGGTTTTATCCCGGGCTTCATCATCAGAATACTGAACAGGTGGTGTCTTCATGAAATACGATGAGGGCTCAAGGATCGGGCCAGACAGCTTGCGGTCGAGTGCCAATTTCGCACAGCGTACAGCATCTATCACAACGCCAGCGGAGTTGGGCGAATCCCAAACCTCAAGCTTCAGTTCGACGTTTAGAGGCACATCGCCAAAAGACGTGCCTTCCATGCGGATATAACACCATTTCCGATCGGTTAACCAGGGTACATAATCGCTCGGCCCAACGTGGATATCCTCCGCAGGCAGCTTGTAAGGCAGCATGCTCGTGACGGCACCCGTCTTCGAGATCTTCTTTGATTCCAATCTCTCCCTTTCGAGCATGTTGTAGAAATCCATGTTGCCGCCAAAATTCAGCTGATAGGAATGATCCATGATCACACCACGATCACGGAACAAGGCGGTTAACACTCGATGAGTAATTGTGGCACCAACCTGGCTTTTTATATCATCACCGATAATCGGTAAGCCGCGTTCTTCGAATCGACTTACCCAGTAATCAGAAGAAGCAATGAAGACCGGTATGCAGTTGACGAATGCACACCCAGCCTCCAGCACTTGCTCAACATACCACTTCGTGGCCATCTCCGCCCCTACAGGCAGATAGTTGATGACCACATCGGTCTTGGTTTTCTTCAGGATGCCAACGATGTCGTCCGTCGGGCCAGGAGCTTTCTCCACGACCTGGGAGAGATATTTTCCAATGCCATCATGCGTCATGCCCCGCGCAACCTTGATCCCTGTTTTCGGGACATCAGCG
>JASFLN010000183.1:0-4628 GCA_050118075.1 Anaerolineales bacterium | reverse complement strand
GTGTTAGACCGGGCTGGCTGGATTGCTGAGCACACACTACGCTGGCAGGCTGGTTGGTCCTTCTGGTTCGCGGTCACCTTAAGCTTCGCCTGGAGCTACTATGCCCTGGGCCGACATTTGCGCAGCTCCCCTCCATGGCGGTCACTCGCCATCGGACTGGCGCTCATTGCCGCCGCGGTTGACCTGGTGGGTGTGCTGGTAAATATGGCTGTACTTCCCACGCTGGCGGAAGCACTAATTGAGAATCTAAACGGAGGAGTGGAATCGGTGTTGGTGGTGTTTCAATCGATGGAGAATCTGGCCAACGCGTTGACCAACGTCGTCGCCTTTGGAATGTATTCGCTGGCCGGTTTGCTGCTGCTGCCGGCAATGGCGGCCACGAAAGCTTATCCCCGTTGGTTGGTTTGGCTGGGAACGGCGGAATGGGGCATCGCCTCGATTGCAGCATTGCTCCTGGTGGTTAGCCCGAATCTTGCCACTGTCCCTCTCTTGGTTAGCTTCCTTCTATATGCCCCCTGGGTTTGGGGTAGCGGATTCTGGTTGTATCGTAAAAGTAGTCCCGGCAATGCTGGGCCTGAAACCTTCGGCTGACGATCCAACGGTGCCGTTTTCAGGACTAGAATGCACACCGTGCCGAGCCGAAACGGCGTGGTGTCACCTGAAGGTCCTGGGCCACGGTCCCGCGCGCAAAGCGAAGTGGGAGAGAATCCCAGCCCCGCTACCTGAGAAAGGTTTTCAAATCTGGAGGTCCTTTGCTATTGATGGTCAAGGATCTTGCTCTGATTTTGCAATCGATTGTTTCAAATCCGTAATAAGTGCTCATGCCTTGCGTTGGTGGGGGGGGGTGTTACCGGCTGCGAGACTATCCACTGAAGATGAGCGTTGTGTCTATTATCATGTAGTGTTTTGCTGATTGGCAGAATGCAAAGAATAGCTTGAATCGTAGACAGGGTGAATTAACAAAACCAGGCCACAAACATGCTGGCCTGGTTTTCGCTTAAGGAATGAGTATTAACTCATATTCTCACATGAAAGTGACTTTGCCCGTCTTGACGTCATACACACCACCGACAAGTTGGATCTCCCCGGCGTCGAGCATTTCCTTCAACACTGGGCTTTTCGCTCTGATGGCTTCAAGCGTGAGCTCTACATTCTTTACCGTAACCGCTTGTACAAGCTCTGCATCACTCGAGCTCCTGGATTTATCGGGTGGTAATGAAGCATCTACCGCCGGCATCAATTTGGCCAGCATCCCGGTCAGATTTCCGAGCTGTGCATCATCAACGGCACCCATGATTGCCCCACATTGAGTATGCCCCAGTACCAGGATCAACCTGGCCCCAGCGACCTTGGTGGCGAACTCCATGCTGCCAAGGATGTCTTCGTTCACAAAGTTGCCGGCGATGCGGGCACTGAAAATATCACCGATACCCTGGTCGAAGATCACCTCCGGGGGTACGCGTGAATCCACACACCCGAGTACGATTGCGAACGGGTACTGACCTTCACCCGTCTCTGCTACTTGCTGGAGCAGATCGCGCTCCGCCTTGCGGTTTGCAACGAAGCGTTCATTACCTTCTTTAAGCCGTTTGAGGGCGTCCTCGGGCGTAATTGAGCTTTGAATTTCCTTGGTTAATGTTTCCATGATGATAGCCTCCATGTTCAAAATATTTCCCGCCTGATCGACGGCAGTCAAGAATTAAAGTTGCGCTGATTCGGAACCGCCATTTATACGTGTTTTCACCCAATCCAGCGCCTCGTCACACGTATCAAAGATGTACTCTTCGGGAACAAGATCGGGGACGATATCGATGCGGCGCATCATGTCCAGCGGTTGTGAATCGATTCCCGAAAAAACGACTAACGCACCTTCACGTTCGAGGTCAAGCACAGCGTCCTCGATAGCGTATAGTCCGGATTGGTCGATATAGGGCACACGATCCATATTAAGGATCAGAAATTTCAAGTTTCCCGACAGATCTTTTATCAATTCCTGGAATCGGGCGGTAAAGCCGAAGAACATCGGTCCATAGAGATGCTTAACGAAAACTCCTTCATCGAGGATGCGCTCGTCCATATCATCACCGGAGAGGCGATCCCCCTCTATGGTTGAAATTGGGTTTACAGAAGTTCGCGCATCAGCCAGATCGCTGGATTGCTTCATATAGAGTATGCTCGCGAGCACAATGCCCACACCGACGGCCTGGATCAAGCTGCCGAAAAGCGTCACAACCAGTACGGCAACGAGCACAATTCCATCGGCCAGCGGAACATGTCGTAGATGCCGGATGCCTTTGTAGTCAACGATAGCCAATCCAATTGGGATCAAGATCCCAGCCAGGACGCTGAGTGGTACAAAGGAAACATATTGCCCGGCCCCCAGCAGGACGATGAGCAGCAGTACGCCGTGAAGCGTGCCGGAAAGTCTTGTCTTTCCACCTGCTTGAATGTTGACCACAGTTCCTTTTGTCGCTCCAGCGCCAGGGATACCTCCAATCAAGGCGGCAGCCATGTTTCCGAAACCCTGGCCGATGAGCTCCCGGTTGCTGTTATGCTTGGTCTTGGTGATGTTATCGGCGATGACAGAGGTAAGCAGCGAGTCAATCGAACCCAGCATCGCCAGAATCAGGGCGAACTCGAGCACGATCAAGTAATCTGATGGTTCTACACTGAAGAGCGTACTGATATTCAAGGGCGGTAGACCAGAGGGAATGTCGCCGATGATGGGTACATCGGCCCCGATTAATACTGCGGTGAGCGTGCCGACGACAAGCGCAACAAGTGTGCTGGGGATTGCCTTGGTGATGCGCGGAAAGAGGTAGAAGATCGCCACGGTCAGCGCGCCTAGACCAAGCGCAGCCCAATTGAGATTGGCAAGCGGTTCATCGATGCGCGTGAAGACTTCGATAAGGGTCTTAGGTGAACTTGAGCCCAGGAATGGCCAGATCTGTAGAAACACGATGATCAATCCCACCCCGCTCATGAACCCGGATATCACCGGATAGGGGAAGTAGCGCACGTATCGTGCGATCCCGATCAGACCGAAAAGGATCTGGAAGGCGCCTGCCAGGAAGAATGTCAGCAGGATGATACCTAGGCCGGATTCCACTGCCCCGGTCCGCTCGATTGCGATGGCGACAACTGAAGCTGACACGACGGTCATCGGCCCCGTTGGGCCGGTAACCTGGGTGGCAGTCCCCCCGAGGAGAGCGGCGATAATCCCGGCTGCGATAGCTCCGTAAAGTCCTGCAGCTGCGCCCAGCCCGGATTGAACACCGAAGGCGAGCGCCAGAGGAAGGGCGACAATGCCGGCAACCAGGCCACCAAGTAGGTCGCCGCGCAAAGTCTCAAGGTTGTAGCGTTTTCGTAGATTTTCCATCTCTTTTTTCTCCTGCCCTGCTGAAGCAGTCCAGATGCGATTCTTGATTTTACTTGATGAAATATTCCCAATTTCGCAACATGGTCAGCATACCATGGGGCAAAGTATTGTTGCGGTAATGATCAACGTGATTTTTCTATTCGCACTCGAATAGGGGCCAATTTACGCTTCCGACGTGGGCCTCCGTCCGAAGGACCATCGTCGTCGAAAAGGATCGAGAAAAGGGTCCATACTCCTATTAAGAACAAGATCGATTGAAAAGTCATCATTTTCCTAATGAACTCTTTTTGCCTGTTAACTGCTCCAATAATATCATTTTATAGATATTTTGTCAATATTTTGCAACGATTATTGGTGTTTCTAAGCAAGCTTTCGGTTGACCCCCAGAACCGCTTCTCACGGCTGCGTGCACAATCTAGGAGAAAGGCTCCCGGAGCACGCTCAGGATCTCGCCTTACTTGGGAGACAGCCGGGCTTTGATGAACTCAGTCAATTTGGCCGTCGTGACCGTGCGATTGAATGACAGACAGAGCTTATTTACGATCATAGCTTGGATTTGAACAGCCATTATGACCTGGTTTGGTTATCCACCTGTGGCGGTTGCGTACCGGACCCGAGGCATGTTGTAAGCGGAAGGCAGAGTGCCAACAATGTGCCCAGCCCGAACAAATATAGTATGATGGGTATAGACTGCTCCATGTGAGAAGGTCACCCCCCTTGACCGATCTGTAGCAACACCTTCTCTGATCACTGTAACACACGACAAAGCCAGGAAGGCCGAGAGATGCGAGCCCTGCTTACGAACCACTTCCCATTAGAGGGTAGTGGATCCGGCATTTATACCCAGAATGTCGCTCGAGAACTTACTCAAAAGGATCACGAGGCGCTGGTGATTACACCAGCGCACGAAGAGCAATCCGGTTTCCCCTTTGGAGTGCGCTCGATCTTGTTCACGCCGGATGGTCAGGTGGAGGACGATAAAAACGCTGGAGAACGGCTACCCTTTAATTTTCCCTGTTTCACGACTCATCCACTGAGCACAACCACCTATGGTGATCTGTCCTCTGATCAACGTGAAGCCTATGTGGAGGCATTTTGCCGTGCCACAGCCAAGGCGGTTGTTGAGTGGAAGCCTGATGTCATCCATGCTCAGCATCTATGGGTGACGGGTTACGCAGCCCATGCAACGGGCTTGCCCTATATTGCCACCGCCCACGGGACGGATCTCATGGGTATGCGTAAGTACGAT
>JASFLN010000182.1:0-4636 GCA_050118075.1 Anaerolineales bacterium | reverse complement strand
AGATATGGGTTTCCCTCGTTCTGCTTGTATCCGGGCAGCAAACCGATACATAACCCCTCATGTTCGGAAGCGCCCCTTGATACGGCTTGCATGACGCCACCCATACCCCCGCATACAATTGCATGCCCGGCTTCAGCGATCAATTTCCCGAGTTCGTATGCCTGCGCTTCCTGGGCTTCCGTACTGTCACCTTGACCAATTACGCTGACAATATTCATCAAGCTGTATTTCCTAAAGGAAATCGTTCAAGTGTGGTGTAGATCGGACCCGTTGGTGTGAGATCTGATTGCACAAGCTCAACTTGGTCAACCGCTACTGTACCGAGTTCTCCGATTCGATAGCTTTCAAGCGAGACTGATAGCTGCTCCACCTGACTTCTCGAGGCGCCACGTCGGATGCGTCCTACAGTGACATGGGGGTGAAATTTCCGTCTCTCAACATCAAACCCAAGCGGTTCTAATGCTTGCTCCAGGGATGACTTGAATGACTCCAGAGATCCAGAATTTTCATCGAGCCCAACCCATAACACGCGCGGCTTGCGCAAATTGGGGAAGACACCGAAACCCCCAACCTTAACTTGAAAAGATTGTCCCTCGGCAGCAACTCTATTTATTGCCGGGCTGATATCATCAAGCTTCGATTGAGCAACATCACCAAGAAATTTAAGCGTGAGGTGGTACAAAGAAGGCTTCACCCAGCGCACTGTGCGTTCCCCGACCTCGCTGACAAGCTTGTCTATCGATTGCCCTATATTGTGCTTAATTTCATCTGGAAATTGAATAGCGGTAAATACGCGGATCACACGGAATTCCCTGAAGTTAGCTTCTATTGATCAGTCCGGATATGCGGCGAGATTATACCACGCTGCCTGTATTGCCTTTCTTGGGCAAATGTGTCGAACAGCTACTAGAAGCTCTGAATTTCGCACATAAATATGGCTATGCGAAGTTATTCAATAAGTTAAATCTGTACCAGATCGGAGTTCTCCAGCATCACTCTCGATTTCCTATTGATAGAAAACCACACCCTCGATAAAATAATGACATGGATGATGGTATTAAGCGGCGTTCGTTCCTGAAAATGGCTGGGCTCTCAGCGGCGGGATTCGCTTTTAAACCTCCCCCGCCCACTGCGACGAATCAGCTCGGCATCGGTCGAGTAGCAAATACGTATATCAATTTATATAAGGAACCCAGTTTCAGCGCTTCCGTGCTGACCCACTTGACGCGGGATACCCTCATAACGCTACAGGAAAACGTCCGTGCCGACGACGGCCCAGATCACAACCCGATTTGGTACAAGGTTCCAGATGGCTACGTACATTCTGGAAACATTCAGGCCGTAGAGTGGAAACCCCAACAGCCGCTCACATACGTACCGGAAAACGGTTCATTATTTGAGGTATCGGTCCCCTATACACGTACATTCCGCCTACCAGACCCGACGAGCGATCCACTATATCGCCTTTACTATCAAGCGACTGCATGGGTGGTGGGTATAGAAGAAGGGACCGATGGAAGGCTCTGGTATCGCTTGCTGGATGATCTGCTCAACGTCAAATATTATGTACGCGCCGAGCATCTCCGCAAGATCAAGCGCGAAGAACTCAGTCCGATCTCTCCAGACGTTGCGACGCGCGATAAACGCATCGAGGTCGATCTGGGACAACAGGAACTGCTTGCGTTTGAATACAACCAGCTCATATTCCGCACACAAATTTCAAGCGGGATTCCTGATAGCCGACCTCGGGAGAATGGCATCCCGACAGCCACTCCACGTGGACAATTCTATGTGGATAAAAAGATGCCACTGCGCCACATGGGCAACGGCCGGCTCACTTCCAACCTGGAAGCGTATGAACTGCCCGGTGTACCCTGGGTTGCTTATTTCCACATGACGGGTGTCGCTTTTCACGGTACGTATTGGCACACCGATTACGGGAGACCACGCAGCCATGGCTGCATCAATATGCGGCCCGACGAGGCAAAATGGCTGTATCGTTGGACTCAACCGGTAATTGAGGCAGATATCAAATTTGAGTGGGGGTATGGAACGCCAGTTTACATCTATTGAGCAGCGGTAAGCTCAATCCCCCTCATCAGGTGAGTTCGTCTCTTCATCAGCTTTCGCTAATAATTCCCTAAGTCGTCCAGTGTCCCCGTATCCTGTAACTCCTTTGCGCAGTGCAACCTGGGCGTCAATCGACTGCGCTCCCTCGGTCATGAGATAGATTTCAATCTGTTTAGAGAGCTGGCGAAGCTGTCGGACCAACCAGTAATCCCTTGCATGCGCAAGGTTGTAGTTGGCCAGTACAAGCCGGATATCCACTCGCTCGGCAAGTGCGAGGGCTTCCTCCGCGCTTCGGGCCTCAACCACCGGGTAGCCCTGTGCCTGTATAGTCTGGAGCATCTCTTCACGTAATCCATCATCCTGCTCCACAACCATAATTCGCTCCGCGGGACGGAGCCCTTTCCGAAGTACCTGATCTACGGTTTGCAGAATAGCGTCAGCACCCTGCGGTTGAACCAGGAAATCGACTGTGTCCATACGCCTGCCAATCCCTGGACCAGCGATCTCAGTCAGGAACAGCATGGGTATGGTGGAGAAATCGCGCTCTCCTCTCAGTATTAAAGCCAAATCCATGGCGGATGGATTGCGCGATTGGAGGTCGAGGATAATAAGATCTGGTATTTCACGCCGTGCCAATCGAAGCACATCCACTGATTCTTGGGCACTGACTACATCGTAACCCCCCTCGATCAGATTTTCAGCCAGCATCCCCCGCAACGGTTCACTCTCCGCCTGGAGGAGGATCTTGGGGGTGCTGTCCGCACCCGCCTCTAATCGTGTATCAACCGTTTCACGAATGCGTGAGAGATCCGCATCAGAATGAGTTTCTGCCTGCAGCGGCAATGCGATCCAAACCTGTATACCTTCGTTGTCAGCTAACTCGACCCACACCGTGCCACCGTAATCTGCAAGCGTGCTCGCTGCCGATTCCTGTATATGCTCTAGCTCCTGCTTTTTTGGACGTGTAGATTTCTGTTGTTCTTGTTCGGGCAAGAATGGTGCATGCCGATCGGTAATGGATAACAGCGCCCATGGTCCTTGTGCCCCATTCTGCAGCTCTGATTTTGTGTTGGCCGAGAATGAAAAAGGAAGGCCTCCAGAAGGAACTACGCGGGCTTGGATGCGGATTTCCTGCCTATCGGTCCAGGACAATACCCTGTCAACCAGATCGCTGACCACGGGCAGCATCTGTTGCTCATCGACAGCAACGGGAGGGAAATGAGCCGGCGATTCAGTGACCAAAGCAACCGGCTTTCTGGAACGGTCTTCGGAAAGGCGCGCCAATATGCTTTCCAATAAGGACTGCATATTGCTTACTTTGCCACTTAATTCTGACAAATTCGACTCCAGAACAAGGCACCCACTACTAGTATCACTTTAAAGGACAAGAAACCAGCATGACCTTCCATGCACATTACAGGTTGGACAGTGTCCTGCGTGCATTGTAGAATCATCAGCATGGAAGCTCAAGTAGCGGTCGCCAAAATCGGTAAATACGCCACATCAGAGAGCGGGGATTCGTTAGAAATGATTGAAAGACCAAACGGTGGTCTTTCGATCGTCCTTGTGGACGGTCAACGCTCCGGGAAACCTGCCAAGCGCATCTCGAACGTGGTCACCCGCAAAGCGATCAGCCTATTAGGTGAAGGAGTGCGAGACGGAGCTGCCGCGCGGGCAGCCTCGGATTATCTTTACACCTATCGTTCCGGCAAGGTCATGGCGACGCTTAACATTCTTTCGATCGATTTGATGAGCAAGACCTTTGTCATCACACGCAATAACCCCGCTCCGGTGATTCTGGTTCAGGATGGAAAGATAGAGCTATTGGATGAACCGTCGGATCCAGTGGGCACCCGTCGAGGCACACGACCTTCGATCCGGGAGATACCCATCGAGCGAAATCAGGCCGTCGTGATCTTCACCGACGGGCTCACGCACGCTGGATCGCGAACCGGCAAGCATCTCGACATTCCTGCATTTGTCACCTCATTAGCACGCGATACTCGACTGGATCCACATGATTGGGCGGATAGTCTGCTCGAACATGCCGTCAAATTGGATGATGGACGCCCGACCGATGACATCAGCGTGCTTATTGCGGCGATCCTTCCCAAGGAGGGTGATGAAGTGCGCAGACTGACTGCCAGGATGCCGATCCGATGAAGGAGGACCGCGATCAGGGATCCCCCATCATCGCGATCGTTGGGCCGTGTGCATCCGGCAAAACCACACTTGCCGAGGCGCTCCAAGCGCTTGACTTCAACGCCCGTCAGATTGCCCAGGAACATTCGTATGTAGCCGAAATGTGGGAGCAAATTACGAATCCAGATGTGCTTATTTACCTGGATGCTTCGTACGACACGTGTACTCGACGGAAAAACCTGAACTGGTCCAAGGCAGAGTATCAGACTCAGATCGAGCGGCTATCCGATGCCCGCAAGCGCTGCGATCTCTATATTGATACGGAAAGATCAACCCCCGAAGAGATCGTGAAGATTGTGCTAACTTATCTGGGCCAGATCAATTAAACCCATCAATCGCCCATGGGCAAGACAAACCTGGGGTA
>JASFLN010000181.1:0-4653 GCA_050118075.1 Anaerolineales bacterium | reverse complement strand
TGGGGTTTTCCTTTCCAATCTCACTCGCCACATTTGCAGTGATGTTTTCAATAACCCAGGATACGCATCGCCCCTTACTGCCAATCCTCGGGGTTGCATCTTTTTGGATCGTAACTGTAGGTGTTATCGTCTTCTTTGTGCTCATCATCCTGGCGATCTTGATCGCAGAATTCATCACATCAGCGGTACTCCTACTTGATGTGCTGCTCCTCTACTACCTTTTCCGTGTGGGAACCTGGGGACAGGCTGAAGAAACGAGATTCCTAACATCAGGGATGGTGTTTCTAATCACGACAGGCATTACTGGTGTTCTATTGGTCTTATGGAGTGCGCTTGCGCCAAACGACATACAAGGTCATAGTTTTCTATTACAGACACATGCCTACCTATCACTGTACGGCTGGAACCTGGTTGGTTTGACCGCTATCATCCACTTAATAGACTTCCCAAAGAAGCTAAATCGTATGTCGATCGTCCTGCTGCACTGGGTGACAGTGGCCTTGCTGGCACCGCTTGGAAGTGAATTTCCAGTTTTAGCAATCATAGCTATTGCTCTATTTGTTCTCCTGACCAGAGTGCTGCTATTTTCTCAACCTGATCCTGCTGTAGAGTAGCAACCCCTGTTCGAATATCTCTCCGACATCAATAGATAGCGCGACAAAAAGCAGCCACACATTGTCGCTGCCATCGTCCCCACAACCAGGTACGCTTAGGCAGATCCCGGGCTATACCTCCTGCCACCCCACAGGTCCGCTCTAGTTTTGTTTACCCCGACGTCTCAAACGGACCGAATCGGATCAAAGCCCTGGATAGTTGATCGATCAAAATCGATCCGACCCCCGGCGATTTCCCATGACAGAAATGACCGCGCTTCCCTTAAGGTTCTCATAATTCAAAGTTGAGCAGAGCGTAAAGACGGATCGAACTGTGTCGAGGTTGAATGTAGATACGGGTAAGAAAAGCATATCTGAAGGCACGACGTGATGTTTCTGTATATATCCACTTAAAGCGTGCCAGGAAAGTGATTGGAGGTTCGTAATCATGGGGCAAATTCCAACGATTTTATTGGCTTCTGTACCACATGTTGATTTTGGTATTTTTAATCTTGCGTGGCCAAATATTGTCGTATGGGCAGGTCTTTTGATGGTCTTGCTGGCGGCAACCTGGCTGCGCTTGCCATTGATGTTTGAACCTATCAGAAGAGATGAGGTGCGGGAATGATGAACCTAACCCACAAAATGCAAGCAGTGCTTTCTGATAATTTCACCATGGAGGATCTGCTTCCGACCAGCATGCCTGAGTTTGTCAACTCGGTCGTTTACCTCTTTGGGGTGACCGCGCTCTCAAGCTTGGGTTTGCTCGCTCTGACAGGGACGATCCTGGCGGTCTTTGGACCCACCTGGTATCACCATTCGGCTGTTGGTCACTTCATCAACTCCCTACATTTCTGGGGTGTCCAGCTCTTCTTCTTCGCGCTCGTGCTTCATTTCATTTCGAAGTTCCTAATGGCAGCCTGGCGGGATGGACGCTGGAAGACCTGGATGGTGGGGATGGTCATGTTCGCCATCGCTGTGTTCACAGCTCTGACGGGTTTCCTGGCCCAGACCAACTGGGATTCACAATGGATTGCCGTTCAGGCGAAAGACTTGATAAATGCAGTCGGGTTGGGATTTCTGTTTGACCCGATGAATATTGGGCAGGTGCTTTCGGTTCATTTGATCGTCCTCCCGGCTATGCTTGTACTTCTCGTCGGGCTCCATTTGTTGCTCGTGCGCAGAGAAGGCCCAGTAAAGCCGATTGAAAGTGAGGTGAGCCGCGATGAGTAAGAAGACCGATGCATATTTTAGAGATGTGCCCATGAAACCTTACGATCTCATCCGCGAGGGATTGGTTGTCCTCGCTGTGGTCGTTCTGGCTGTGTTGATCCTGGCGATCGCGTTTGGATCTCCCGACTACCCAACGGTGAGGGCGCAGGACGTGGCGAATGCTGCACCTCTGGCTCTGGTGCGGACGGGCACGAACATCCTGGCTGGTAAAAGCAGCCTTCAGGATTATGGCCCACCTTATACGCCTGATTCGGAAAACGCACAAAGCTTCCTGGGCATCGCTCCAGCCAACTGGACGGGTGTGACGGATCAAATTGATGCACAAGCGGACCTGCTGTTGAAACCTCTTGAGCAGGCAGCGTTCCTCAACCAGGATCTGCAGCAGGCGCTGCAGGAGTATCAGTCGGCGACCAGTGCGCAGCGCCAGGACTGGCTTTCGTCGTATTCGAGTGCGCTGGACAATGCGACGGTCACCGACGGTGAAGTGCAAGTCCCATCTGGTCAGTACGGACCGGTTCCAACGCTGATGCAAGGGCTGCTCGACCTGGGGAAAGCAGGGTTGCTTGAAGGCGCGCTCGGGAGCTCCACTAGTTTGCCGTATCAGCTGGGCTCTACGCACGCGCTGCTCTTCTTCCAGGATGATGTAGATCACCAGGTCGCGAAGCGGCTGGATATGTTGGGAGAGCAATGGGGTATGAGCCATGAAACCGGGTCCTATCCGGGTGGATGGTGGCTCTGGCCCGTCGTGCTACTATACCAACTTCCCTCTTTGGCAAGTTCACCAAATGCTGATCTGCTCATTGGTTTGATCGTTGGTCTTGCATTCCTGGTTTTATTCTTCCTGCCCATGATCCCGTTCTTGCGCGATGTGCCTAAATTCATCGGCGCATACAAAGTCATCTGGCGCGATTGGTATGCGGGCAGGTCTCAGAAAGGATTAAAGAAGACGCAAGATAAAGCCTGGCACTCATCAGGTTCCGGAGACTGACCTCTGTGGATCATGGGTCACGCTGTTTTCGAGAAAGCACAATATACAAGCCTTTGAGAGTGGAGGAAGAGCATGACGGTAGCAGCAAAGACTGAGTTAATTAAAAACCAACAAGATGATCTGGATCTTAAATGCATCAACACGCTGCGCTTCTTAGCGGTGGATGCGGTTGAACGGGCTGGGTCCGGTCATCCGGGCTTGCCAATGGGTTCGGCGGCGATGGCATATGTCCTGTGGGATCGGTTTTTAAAATTCAACCCCGCCGATCCAATATGGCCTGATCGGGATCGCTTCGTGCTTTCCGCCGGTCATGGTTCGATGCTGTTATATGCACTGCTGCACTTGACGGGGTTTGACCTATCGATGGACGAGCTGAAACGCTTCAGGCAGTGGGGCAGTCAGACGCCCGGCCATCCTGAATTCGGACGGACCCCGGGGGTTGAAGCGACGACCGGGCCGCTTGGGCAAGGGTTTGCCAACGCGGTTGGCATGGCTGTCGCAGAAGCGGCGCTTGCCGAGCGATTTAACCGTCCTGGTTACGAGGTCGTCGACCATCATATCTATGCGCTTGTAAGCGACGGCGATCTAATGGAAGGTATCTCGTCCGAGGCAGCCTCGCTGGCCGGCCATCTGCAGCTGGGGAAATTGATCGTTTTATATGCCGATAATCACATCACGATAGAGGGATCGACCGATCTGGCTTTCACCGAGGATCGCGCCGCTCGTTTCAGATCATACGGTTGGCAGATCCTGACAGTGAAAGATGGCAATGATCTTGATGCAATTGAGACGGCAATTGAGATGGCAAAGAAGGAAGGTCGTCGCCCCACGCTGATTGATGTGCGTACCCATATTGGATACGGCAGTCCGGATAAACAGGACAGCGCAGAGGCACACGGGTCACCTCTTGGTGAGCTGGAGGTTCTAAAAACCAAGGAAAACCTGGATTGGCCGCAGGAACCCAAATTCTTCGTACCTGAGGAGGTCGAGGCTCATTTTAAGAAGGCGCTTGTGCGCGGACGTATCGCGCAAGAGGCCTGGCAAACCAATGTAGCGCGCTACAGCGAACATTTCCCAGAGCTTGCAGGAGAGTTCAATCGTCGGCTGCAGGGTCGCCTCCCGGAGGGTTGGGATCGGGATATTCCAGTTTTCGATCCCCGGCAGGGGTCCATGTCGACGCGCGCTGCCTCAGGAGTGATCATGGAAAGCTTCGCTTCCAGGGTGCCCGAGCTTATGGGCGGGGCAGCTGACCTGTCCCCGAGCACGCACACACGACTGCACGAAAGCCCTGATTTTGAAGCTGACAACAGATCCGGCCGCAACATGCATTTCGGCATCCGGGAGCACGCCATGGGGGCGATTTTAAACGGCATGGCGCTGCACGCTGGACTCAGGCCGTTTGGCGCCACGTTTCTAATCTTCAGCGACTACATGCGCCCTCCGATGCGGCTGGCTGCGATGAATCGGCTGCCGGTGATCTACGTATTTACCCACGACAGCATCGCGTTAGGCCAGGATGGCCCTACCCATCAGCCAGTAGAGCAGCTGCTAGGCCTGCGGTCGGTTCCTGGTCTCACCGTGATTCGACCGGCAGACGCCAACGAGACTGCACTCGCCTGGCGGGTAGCAATGGAGCAAGCCGGTCCGGTTGCCATCGTACTGACACGGCAGAAAATCCCGGTGCTCGATCTGAATAAGTACGAGGTTATGCGGGCAGGCCTGCGTTTCGGGGCATATGTCCTTGCAGACAACCCGGGGGAATATCCGCCTGAGGTTGTGCTGGTCGCCTCTGGATCGGAAGTGCATATCGCGCTTTCCGCACAGGAAAAATTGCACCAA
>JASFLN010000180.1:0-4655 GCA_050118075.1 Anaerolineales bacterium | reverse complement strand
CTCTCCAGAGAAATAGAAAATGCTCTGGTTTCATCTGGGCGCAGGGTCTGCTCAAAGAAAGATACCGAGAGCGTATTGACAATTTGGATCACACGTTTGCCGCTGAGCGGTCCCTTTAGCCCGATAGTGTGCGCAATGGGCGTCAACAATGGCAGGTCGCTGAAATCGTAGTGCGCCGTTCCCTCGATGCTGAGGCTCTGTTTTGCTCCGGTTGAAGCCGAGAAGAACGGAAGAAATCGAGTCGTGTTCTCGTCACTGGGCCATTCTTCGCTAAACAGATGTAGCGCAGGCGCGGAGATTCCTGCAGCAAGCGTCTTGGCGGGCACCGGCTTCATAAACGGGTCCATTGTTAAGACTGCGTCACAGCGGGTATCCAGCGCACAGAACTCGATTGCTGCCCCACCACCAGTAGAATGGCCGTAGATCCCAATCCAATCCGTGTCGATGATTCCTGCAAGAAAATCATGCAGACTATTCTTAGTCAAGCCGCTTGCGGAGTCGAGCACGAATTGGAGATCTTGAACCCACTGCCGTCCAAGGGCGCGTGTAGTTTTTAAGGATTCGTCTTCCGGTAGTCCGTCCGGTAGAGTATCCGGATTATGTCGGGCGATGCGACGATCGGGGAAGACGGTAACGACTGCACCGTATGTATGCTCAACCCCAATGACCACGAAACCATGGCTTGCAAGCTCCTGAGCCTGATTGGTATTTTGAGCGCGAAAACCACCGTAGCCATGTGAAAATAGAAGCATGGGGTACGGGGCTTCAGAATGGAGGGGCTCTGCGTTCATTAAAGCCTTTGACCTGGTAAGATGCAGATGATCAAGGAAGAACCCGGGCAGTTCTAACCAACCAGCGATTTCGGGAGCGACGATTTCTGCCGAATCCATCCACGGGGCTTTTTTATCCGTGCTTTCGGGGTCGGCTGGGTACCAGATTTGAAGCATCAATTCTCTCTGCATGGAAGGATCGGGTGCATAAGGATCGTTCCGCTCTGCATCAATCAGGTGAAAAGTCTTCGTTCCAACCGTAAAGTCGCCGGTGGGTTCCTGCAGTTGTGGGACAGGCAGCAAAATTGGGAGACTTACTGCAACTGCGAACAAGGCCATAAGGAGCAAAGTCAGCGACGCGCGTACCCTGATATCCATCTGCTCCACCGTGCCTTTTGCCTCTACGGTATAGTACGAAACGATTACGATAAAGACCAGCAGATAAGTGGGATACATCTGCCAACGCGCCCCTTCGGTGACCCAGTGGAGCATCAGAATAAACAGCCCGATCCAAATCAAAACTTGAGAAGTGAAACCTCGGGAACGAGCGAAAAGTATCCTTATCAAGTTGACGACGAGATATGCGATCAGGACAATTTCGAGTAATCTCATGTAAGGATCCTTTTTTAGTCTTGGATTGCATTGTAGAGTGTAACCGAATGAAGCCTTGAACACCTACTATGCATGCATTTTGTTCAAAGAATATTTTCTCGCGTCTAATCAGCAAATGAGGTAGGCATCGATGTCAACTTTTGAAGAGAATTTAAGAAAATATGCTGAGCTGGCAATCCGCGTGGGCAACAACATCCAACCAGGTCAGCGCCTGTTAATCTTAGGTCGCTGGTTGAACCGCGGCGTCCCTCCGGAATTGACACCGTTTGTCCGGGAGCTTGTTAGGGCTGCGTACCAAGCCGGTGCAAGGTATGTCGATGTCATCTGGGCTGATCAAGGCACGGAACTTACCCGCTTTGAAATGGCCCCGGATGACTCATTCGATGAGTATCCAAAATGGTTTGTCAGCGCATTGCTCGAATATCTTCAGCGTGGCGATCCAACGTTAGTTATTAGTGCTGAGGATCCCCAACTCTTTGCTGGTCAAGATCCAGATAAAGTCGCGCAGGCGATGCAAACCGCCTACGGGCAATTTAGCCCCGCGCTGGAGTACATAACCTCGAACGCTGTAAATTGGAACGTGATTTGCGCACCGGTTCAGGGATGGGCGGACATGGTATTCCCGGAAGTCCCTGCAGGTGAGCGAATTGACAAACTCTGGGATGAAATCTTTAACATCTTGCAGTTGGATGAGCAGGATCCCGTCGGGGTTTGGGACGAGCGGTTGGAACAGCTTAACTCTATTTGTCGACATCTCAACGAGAAATCCTATCGATCGTTAATCTACAGCGGTCCGGGTACAGAACTAACCATAGGGCTCCCGGGTGGGCACATATGGCACGGGGGGAAGACGACAAGCAAGGCGGAGATTGATTTTGCTGCTAATTTGCCAACCGAAGAGGTCTTCACGTTGCCGCATCGCCTTGAAGTGGAGGGTGTGGTCCGCGCTACGAAACCGTTATCCCATGCCGGGAACATGATTGATGATTTTGAGTTTGTATTTGAGGCTGGTAAGGTGGTTGACTTTAGTGCCGGCAAGGGCAAACAGGTGCTGCACAAGGTCCTCGAAACCGATTCGGGCGCCCGGCATTTGGGTGAGGTCGCGCTTGTTCCGAACAGCTCGTCCATAGCTCAAGCAAACCGTCTTTTCTATAATACGCTCTTCGATGAAAACGCTGCATCCCATCTTGCGCTTGGAAGAGCGTACAAATTCACACTTGAAGGTGGCAGCTCCTTGAGCGATGAGGAGTTTGATCAGCTTGGCGGCAATCAGAGTCGTGTTCATGTGGATTTCATGATCGGCTCTGACGAACTGGATGTAGATGGGGTGACTGAAACTGGAACCCGTGAGGCTGTCATGCGGGCAGGAGAGTGGGCTTTTAATCTGGATTAAGCGGGTTTTTTCTCGGATCTATTCGAATGCACTCTAAGAAGAAAGGATACTTAATGGGTCGGATGGTTTACGAGCGGGTTGAGGGGATGTTCGCGGGCAGGCTTCCTTGGATGCTTGACTTTTCAATCTGGTATGCATGGCACGCAAAACATAACACCCTTCCATCCGCTTGGGCAACTGCTAATCAGGCGGACATCGGGGGCTATCTGGGTGCGACTGGTTGGATACCGATCAAAGCATGGAAGGTTTCATTGGATGGCGTCGCGGTCAATACGGAGGAAGAAGGAGATGAGAAGGTCATCCAGTACAAGGTAGGCAGCCGGACATTGACCGCATCCTGGACATTGGGTCCTGATGGTGACTGGTGGCAGATGGAGCACTTGATCGCATCGCCGGCAGATTTTAAGGCAGCACTGGAGCTTGCTGAAGCGCGGACCTATCAAGTCGACGAGACTCTCATCACAGGTTCGGTGAAGCCTGGGACAAATGGGATCATAGCGATTGAGCTTCCCCGTCGCCCGCTGTCTGACCTGCTTCATGACTACCTCGGATGGGGAGAGGGGCTGCTGATGATGGCTGACCACGAGAAAGAGGTGGATCAGCTGCTCAACATCCTGGACGGCAAGCTGCAAACAATTGCTGAAGAATTGAGCTTCCTCCCGGGTGACGTTCTGCTTTCACCTGATAACCTGGATGGCCAGTACATCTCACCGGATCTCTTTGATAGGTATTTATCTCGAAGCTATCGAAGTACGAGCCAAACCGCTCATCAGGCAGGAAAGTCGCTTATTGTGCATGTAGGCGGCCCCATGAAACGGATTTTGAGCAAGCTGGCAGAATCGGGCATCGATGCAGTGGAAGGTGTGAGTGGTGCGCCGCAAAGTGATGTGCCTCTCCCGGAGGCTCGCCTGCAGGCTGGTCCAGAACTTACATTATGGGGTGGTATCCCCCAGGATTGGCTGCTGGAGACGACGCCGGTTGAAGATTTCAAAGCTGGCGTCGAACGTGTCATAGGCGAGATTCTTAACGATGGGAACACAATTTTAGGTATTGCGGACCGTGTTCCTGTGGCGGCTGAAGTTGACCGATTGGAGATGATGGGGGAACTGATTAAAGGAATATGAGCCTGTGTGTGCGTGACAATCACGCGAGGTTTGCAGACTGGTTGATAGAAGGAATTTGGACTGTGTGGGGAGGTGAAAACGGTGAATGTTATTTCAAGAAAACTAGAGAATGTGAGTCGCGGGTGGGTGGTTCTAACCGCAGTGGTCGTGTTCCTTGCTTTTGGAGCGTTCATCTTGCCCCAAGAAGCGGAGCGGGCAGAACAGATCAGTGGGGGTGCAGGATCTCCGGACACGACTCTCTTCTACAACGCGCGGCAGCTCTATTCGATCGCAGAGGCGTATGGTCCTGAAGGGCGGGCGGCTTATGTTCGCGCCCGTTACACATTCGATGTGGCTTTTCCCCTGGTCTATGGCTTTTTTCTGGTGACCTTGATCAGTTGGTTCAGCATGAAGGTCATTCCAAATGAAAATGCTCTGCGCTTGATGAACCTGGTCCCTGTGATCGGCGTTCTTTTTGACTTCCTCGAAAACATCTCGACCTCGCTTGTCATGCTGCGCTATCCAGAGCGAACACCATTTGTGGCACAGATGGCACCGATCCTTTCATTAATTAAATGGATTTTCGTCTATGGAAGTTTCCTCGTTCTTGGAGTGCTTGCTGCTGTCTGGTTGTTCATTACGATCCGGAAAGCAGTGGGAGCGCGCAACACATAACCGCTTTCGACTAACCGATTGGATAGACACAAATCCGGGTCGAAGAGGTGATCAATGGAAAGCAGAGCTGGAGTTCAGATCGGCCGAAGAGCTTTTATCCAA
>JASFLN010000179.1:0-4656 GCA_050118075.1 Anaerolineales bacterium | reverse complement strand
GACCATTCATTGGAATGATGTCTCCGACGATCCCGGGTGGTGCAAGCTTGACTGGGTCGTTGCCGATCCGGTGCGGGGTCAGCTGGCCAACGCCTCGAACATGCTCGATGTCACCTGGGAAGCGCCGGATGGATCGATTACGCCACTTGATGGTTACCTTGATCCTTATTTCCAGGAGGTCTATCTAGAAGCGGAATCGATCCCTCTATTCTCCAAGTTAGCCCAGCACGTCTCGGCCAATGCGCTGGAAGAATACGTCCAGCAGCTCGAGAATGAAGTGCACAAATACCTGACCAAACAGTTGAACTACGGCAAAGCAGCCAAGCGCATGTACAACATTTTCCGCCTTACGGGACGCTACGAGGAAGCGGCATACGTGCGCGAACTCTTCGACGAACCTGCCACCGCCTTATATCAAGTTTATTCCTTAATAAGGACCATCGACGATGTCATTGGTGACTCGGGCAGCATTACTCAAGAAGCCCTTACAGAACAAGCCGACCAGCTCATCCTTACCGTTATCGAGGCGTTGGAGGGTGAAGCCGAGACCGAAATCACGCGCACACTTCTGCGCCTGCGCAGCAGTCTTGATAAATCGGAACGGGACGAGGCCTGGATAAAGCAGGTTGATGTAGCGCGTGCTGAGATCATCAACCTGGTCAATAACTTCTTCCACGAACGCTTGCACGCGCTGCCCAAGATCAGGGGATACATCGAGGAGATGCAGGTGGACAAGGCATGAGCGGATTAACGGGGCAGGCGGGAGGCGATCAACTCCCCCCGAATGAAAAAATCGAACGCGCGCACCGATCCTGGGAAGAGGCGATGATCCGCCGCATCGACGAGTTGCGCGCTTCTCTACGTGAGCGGAACCTGCCCCAGCTTGCTAACCTTGTCGGCGCCAAGCTGGATGATCACAGCCTCCATTTCAGGTACTGGCTGAAACCAATCGCTGTACATTGGCCAGATGTTGAGGCGTCAAATGCTGATGATGGAGAACCACTTTCAACATTTGACCAAGCCATGCTGATGTACTATCTCGCAACAGCCGATGGAGCGCCAATGGCGGATCACTGGATCGGCTTCCGAGAACTGCCAGATGGTGCCTTTTACAACCAGGCTTTCGAGAGCTACAGCGGCCGGCCTATCGCCGATCATTTTGGCGAGCACCCCAATCAGCTCAAAGCAGCTGCAGAGACTCTCAGCGGCACGCGCTTACCTTCTCTTGCTCCACAGGCATATTCCTTCCTGCCACTGCCGCGCATTCGCATCGCAATCGCCCTTTGGCCTGGAGATGAGGATTTCCCCGCCCGCGCCTCGGTACTCTTTGATGCAGCTGCCAGTCATTTCATGACCACGGATGGCCTGGCACTCCTAGGAGCCGGCCTCGCACGCCGTTTGATCAGATCGAGATCAACCTGATCCTCCATCACTTTGCGTATCCTATGCACTTCAACCCTCATGCGCTGGCGAAGCTTCCTCAATTGCCAGATATTTACTTTAAGGCTATCTTCACCTTCGTGCGACCGGTTGACCTACCGCACGTTTGATGACCTGCAGATGGAGGCAGAATGAAGATCACGCCCTCTCGCATTGGATTTGTCTCAACCCGCTTCGTACGTGGTGACAGTGTCACCTCGGAGACCGAGAAATGGGTAGGCATGTTGGACGGCATGGGGCACGAGTGTTTCTTCTTTTCTGGTGAAAGCGACCGTGATCCCGATCGCTCGATGATCGTCCCGGAAGCCGGTAGTGAACACCCGGATATCGCCAATCTTCGCCGTCTTCTTTTTGATGAGTACAAACGGACGACAAAAATCTCAGGCCTGGTGCATGCACTCCGATTTCACCTCAAGCAGAACCTTTATCAATTTATCCGCACATTTGACATCAACCTGTTGATCATCGAAAACGCTCTTTCGCTGCCTAACAACATCCCGCTCGGACTCGCACTCACCGAGACGATTGCTGAAACCGGATTGCCCACGATCGTGCACCATTATGATTTCGCCTGGTACCGAAGCCGCTACTCAGTGACCTCCGCCGAAGATTATCTGCGCACGGCATTCCCACCTGCATTGAACAACATGTATCATGTGGTCACCAATTCACTTGCGGCTCAACAGCTTGCACTCCGCACCGGATCGCCTTCACGCATCATCCCCTACGTCATGGACTTTGATAACCCACCAGAAGCAGATGAGGAATATGCACAGGGGTTGCTGACAGAGCTGGGTATCGAGAATGGTCGTACTATTGTCCTTCAACCGACCAATATCGCCGCCCGTAAACGCATTGAACTATCCATCGACCTTACCGAACGAATTGCGGATAACGCCGTGCTTCTCATCACTAAACAGCCTGTAGAACGGGAAATGGCTTACAAAAATCGCCTTCAAGAATATGCAGATTCCTTAGGCGTGGAGGTCATATTTGGGTCTGAACACATCCACCACTCACGTGGTCCAGCCGCATCCGGAGGCAACACGTACTCTGTATCCGACGCTTACCGGATAGCCGATGTGGTAAGCTATCCCACCACACTCGAGGGTTTTGGGCACGCATTCCTGGAAGGCATTTATCACAAACGCCTCATGCTTGTCAGCAAGCAGCCGCTGTACAGATTGGATATCGAGCCAAGAGGCTTTATGGTGCTCAGCATCGACCATTTTATCGACGATGAAACTGTGACCCGTGCCCGATCTTTGCTGACGGATACCAAAGAACGCAAAGCAATGGTCGAACACAATTACGAGATTGGTCGGACTCATTTCTCCTACCACTCGCTTGTGTCCTACCTCTCCGCATTACTGGACGAAATCCTGGGCGCTTGAGCCAACAGCATCGTATGTGGTGTTAAGAGCTTGAACGACAATATGATGTATAAGCTCTAATCGAAAGCAGGTTGTCATGACCCATCCGACCCCAAGACGCAATATTCTCGCAACAATTTTCATTTCACCCGACGAACGACGCTTTCGTGCTGGCTGGCGCCTGCTTTTCCATGCGATGCTGGTGTTCCTTATAACCGGCATTCTCGTAGCTAGCGTCCTACCTTTCATCCAGGATCCGGATCTGCTTTCGACAAGTACTTCCTCCCTGGGTTTTCTTCTCGAGACGATTGCCATAGTTGTCGCAACCTTCATCGCCCGGCGCGCCCTGGATCGCCGCAGCTTCAAGTCGTTAGGTTTGGAATTGAATAAATTCGCAGTTACCGATTTGCTGCTCGGCTTTTTCATCCCTGCCATCATGATGGGATTGATCTTTCTCACTTTCTGGGTGCTTGGCTACATTACATTTGATGGTTTTGCCTGGCAGTTTGAAGACTTCTCTTCGGTCCTGATCGGTCTTGGCAGTGGTTTTGCAATGTTTGTGCTGGTTGCGATCAGCGAGGAGATGCTCAGCCGCGGTTATCATCTGCAGAACATCACGGAAGGTACAAACTTGTTCTGGGGGCTTTTGTTATCCTCCACCGTCTTTTCGTTCCTCCACCTGGCAAACCCCAGCAGCGGCATCTCCGCAGTTGCAGGCTTAATTGGCGCGGGCATCTTTCTCGCCTTCGGGTGGCTGCGTACCCGCCAGTTGTGGCTCCCGATTGGTCTCCACCTCGGCTGGAATTTCTTCGAGGGCAACATCTTCGGTTTTCCTGTCAGTGGGCTGGACACCTTTCGACTGGTCCAGCACTCTGTCGGAGGGCCCATTTGGTTTACGGGCGGTGCTTTCGGACCAGAAGCTGGGTTGATTATCCTGCCAGCTATGGCACTTGGAATTTGGATCATGATCCTCTTCACTCGCGGAAGGAAGGGGGTCAGCATGGATTTCTTTGAAGTCCAGAAGTTGTCCTCGCCAAACACCTCTCATGATCAGGAGAACTCTGAAGAGGAACCCTCCAGCGCTGCAGTTTGATTCGAATTCTTCGACAGGCGCCACTTGAAAACCTGCCTTCTTCGAACCTGCCCTCGACCTGCCTGAACCTCTGCGTCTGGTAATTGATCTCCCCCAAATACCAAAATTTGGGTATTGACAAAATAAGAACACTTGTTCTATACTGCCCAGTACACTAGAACAGGCGTTCGATATGGAGGTCGGCCATGTCCACAATATCTCGTACCAGTTCCACACGTTGGGATCTGCGGGTCCTCGATTGGATCAACATGCAAATCGACAAAATCCGCCTTCCCCGTCCATCCATCTTCGGTTTGTTAATGATCGCCGCGTTGATCGCGTTTGAAACGTTCAACTTCGGCACAACCGAATTCGCGCTGCAGGATTTGTTAGGCGAACTCAGCTTCGCCGGTCTGCATTGGGCCACTATACTCGCCATCGCGTTCTGTGGAATGGATTTCGCGGGGATCGCCCATCTCTTCTCGCCAGGCGGTCACAGCAAGGGATCAGCGGATCTGTGGTACTTGCTCGGCGCCTGGCTTCTCGCAGCCACGATGAATGCCATGTTGACCTGGTGGGCGGTCTCTTTGGCTCTCCTCAGCCATGAAGGTTTAGGGAATGAAATCCTCGGCCGCGAGACCCTATTAAGCACCGTCCCGGTGTTTGTCGCGATGCTGGTCTGGTTGATACGCGTCTTGATGATCGGCACGTTCACAACCATGGGACGTCGAATTTTCGCCACCGCGGGCCCAAACCGGTCAACTAGTATTA
>JASFLN010000178.1:0-4666 GCA_050118075.1 Anaerolineales bacterium | reverse complement strand
TTGCTGACAAGGATCAAAGGTCCATAGGGTGGGACCTCTTCCAACGCACCTGCCTCCACATCACAGATCACAGCGGTGAGCGTGTGGAAGAACGCGTTGAGCGCTCGACGAGCGAAAGGATGACCTATCCTATTCGTCATCCAGTTAGATCTCTTGAGCTGAGGGGGCAGTTGATGATAGCCCTCACGGACGCACTACCGGTTCAATGATGTTCCAGGTTTGTGCCCGATCGGTCGTCGCTACCAAAGCCAATTGCCCTTCATTGCGGGCTACCGCCCACCCTACGTCGGGGCTGACAAAACTGAACTGCCCATCCCAATTGACCGTTTTCTGTTCCTCCCATGTAACACCCCCATCTGCCGTCCAGTAGATCTCGCGGCTCAGTGCAAAACCGCGCGCTTCATCCAGGAAGAAGAGCTCACCTCCCGGGAAATCCCATCCATCCCATGTTTCCCCACCGTCTCCAGACCGGTAAAAGAGATCACGTTCAGCATTTTCGCCTTCGTACGCTGTGCACGTTGCAGCAAGCACGACAAGCTTCGCATCAACCGCTTGCGGGGAGAAGGTTTGACAATACGCATGGGTAACACTGTCCGGATCATTGATTGGAGGCGGTAGAATCACCCGGTCCCATGTAACCCCCCCATCGATTGAGCGTTCGATCGCCGGTCCATCGATGGGACAATTATCGATCGTCGTCAACCCAACCAGAGAATTGCTTATAGCCCACCCGGTCTTGCGGCAGCTCTGCAGTTCGCTTCCGCCCAAAGCTTCGATAAGCGGCTGCCAGCTTAACCCACCATCCTTGGAGGAGTAAAGCGAGATCGGGTATCGATGCATGCCTGCACCCCCGTTGCGCGCCATAAACCAACCCTCATCGGGGTTGATGAAAGACAACCGGGGTGGGAAGTCCTGCGTGCCAAGAACCGAGGTTGAGACCAGCTGACTCTGTGCCCAGGTGATGCCTGCATCGTCCGTGCGCCAGATGACGACATCCGAACCAGCAGGTGGAGCCGGTTCAAGCACCGCTGGAAAGTAGAGCACGCGCGCATGATCGCGGTCGAGAAAGGCTCCGACAGTCCAGTACTGTCTACCCGCTTCAAGAACAGGTCCAACAGGAGGGGTTATATCGCTGAAACTTCTCGCACCGTCCGTTGTGTACAGAACCCGATCACGGGCTCCACCTACTCCACCAATCGCCCAACCTACCTCTGGATCGATCATATCGATGTAAGCAATATCAAGTTCAATTCCGGCAGCCAACGTTGGAACTGGGCCTGTTTCTACCGTTGGAGGTGGAGCCGCGGTTGGTGGTCCCGGCGGCGACTCAGTGTCAGTGGGCGATGCGGTGGGCGATTCCGTGATTGTGACCGTCGGTGCGGCGGCATCGCCCGACGTTACGTCAGGAGTCACTATCTGCTCGGATACTGAGCTTGTGCATGCACTGGTGATAACTAAACCAAGAAATAAGATCGTCCGGAGAAATCTTTTAATTCGCATGCCAAGCTCCTTCTTTGATCGCCCAACCGCAGTATACAACCATGGGTACTAAGCCGGATTAATCATTCGTCTGCTAAGAGGCACTCACCAAAAGGCACCCTGTACCCTGCACGACTCCCACACCAAGCACCGCCGGTGAAATCCGAATCATTGTAATACCCGTTGAAGACATTTTTATTCTCATAGAGTTCAAGCAAAAATGGCCATCCGGTCTGCCAGATCTGACCAAACGATCCCTCCATACGGGTCTCATCGGCTGACAGACTTGCATCGATCACAAATACTTCGCCATCAGAATTGTAGAAATACCCATCCACCTGGCGACCTTCCTGGTGAAACACCAGCGGGTTGTCCGAAGAATCAGTCCACTGATTCTCATGGTCCCATTCACCACTCCATAGTTCCTGTTCTTCCTCAAGGTTAAAAACTACCTCGACATCGACATAAAATTGCATCACCTCACTGATACCATCTTCCGCCAGCACACGCCAAAGACCTTGATGCCGTCCCTCCTCCAAGGGCGACCGCAGAATAACGGCAACATCGGCAATTTCGCCTGGCCGCACACGATACATCCGCGCGCTGTTCCAGTCTTGATCACCTAATCGCAGCTCTAGATCTGCCTCGCCCTCAAAGTATTTAACCCTAACCTCGTCCGGGCCACTGAAGCGCTCGCCACCCATAAAATCCAAAACAAACTCCTGGTTCCATTCGCAAGAACCATCGTTACGGAAGCGCCATATTTTTAAGAAAATTTCTCCAGGCGCAACCCCGGTCCCATCACGGTATGTCACATCCTGGATAAAGGTGGCCCTGTAACAGGGTAGTTCTTGAGTGGCGGTCGGGCTTGGAGCAGTAGGCGTGGCTGTTACCTCAGGTATCACAGAGGCAGTTTGAGAGGTCGACGAGACCTGTGGCCGCGGCGTAGCAGAAATGGCCAACTCTGTATGTGTGGGTATAGGTGTCCATGTGACTGAAGGGGACGGCCTGGAGCTTGGCGAAGAGGCAGAAACCACACCGGTTTCCCCCAGCTTGGAAGAGGTGGATGCCCTGTCTGTCCCTAGGTTCCCGGAGCAGGCTGCCATTACAAGCAGAATGCTTGCGATCACCCCTGTGCTTCCCATCCAACGCATGAGCCCTCTCCATGAATGGCTAGATACCCGAATCACAAAAGATTGAACTTCTCCTGCAACGAGAGTTCGCACATACCAGCAGCGAGGCTTTCGGGGCATCTAATCACCCTTGCCAGCAGGATGAGCCTTTCAATCTTGGTTGAGCTCGGGTTCTACTACGTCCACTTTCAGTTCACTGATACTCTCTAACTCCTCCACGAAGGATGAGAACTCTTCTGGTGTGAAGAGTGAGCGAGGTTCTACACCTGAGGGACGACCCATCACAAGGATCTGAGCAGTGGTCTTCTTAGCAAACGCGCGCAGATTGGTTCTCACGTCACCGATGCGCACCTCATGCTCGACCTCCGACACTCCGCGCTCAACCGCCCGTTCGCTCAGCAGCATAAGGATGTACTCACCGATCTCGGTCAATCGGTCATATAGTGTCTTTGTGGGGCTCATTGTGGGGCTTGCAGAACCAAGAAAGTCGCCTGATATCACCAGGAAAAACGTCAAGCGAGCGTCGTTGTCCAGCGCCAGCCGGATCGCATGTCTTACAGCGTTTCGATTAGCAAGCCGCCCACGCACCGCGCAAGCCACATGCCTGATCGGAAGCTGATTTTCTGTAGCCATCAAAACATTTCCCTTCCAGGGATCACAAGAAACGAATTAGAAGCCAGATCAGAGCGAGTGCCACGGTGATCAGCAGCGCAGGAAAACCCTTCTTTAGGAAATAACCGTACGTTATTGGATACCCAGCTGAATCCGAGATGCCGGCTGTGACCATGTTGGCTGAGGCACCGATCAAGGAACCGTTGCCGCCCATGGCTGAACCCACGGATAGACAATAGAAGAGCATTTTGCTCTCCGCTCCCGGGACGGTGCGCGAGAGAAACGCGACGACAGGCAGCATCGCTGCCGTGAAAGGGATGTTGGCGATTACGGTTGAGAGCACGGCGCTGAAGACCGTTACACCGATCATCGCAAGCACAATACTCTCGCCGACCAGTTGGCCGACCAGGTCGGCGATGATACTGATCAACCCAACCTCCTGGATCGCCCCAACGGTTATAAACAACGCCAGGAAGAACACCAGTGTCGTCCAATCCACCGCCTCGATCATGGCTTCAATGTCTGGCCGGATCCACACCAGCAATGCCGTAGCTCCCATCAGCGCGGTGACTGCTGGCTGCAGGTGAAATTGCTCACCCAGTACAAAAAGCACAATCATGCCAGCAAACACGACCCCCGACTTTTTCAGATTTTCGGTGTCCTCAATCTGACCGCGCTCAGCCAGGCGTTCCAACAACATTTCCGAGGGTTCTCTGGCTTCACGCAGGTCCTTCCGGTAAGTCAATGCTGAATAGATCACCAGCCCGACGAAAGCGATGAGCACTCCGGGTGTAAGGTTGATGAGGAAATCATTGAACGAGATGCTCGCAAACGAACCGATGAGGATATTGGTTGGCGTGCCGACCAATGTACTGACGCCAATCACATTGGAGGCCATAACCTCCGGAACAAGTAAAGCCAATGGGTTAATCCCCATCGCCAGGGCGATCTGCACGGTGATCGGCGTCATCAGCAACATTGTGGTGACATTATCAAGGAACGCCGAGGCTATACCCGTGAAGAGCATAAGGATTGGAAGCAAAACATACGCCCTGCCCTGTGATATGCGATAGGCGATGAAAGCTAACCACTGGAAGATGCCCGTATCCTCAACAACGGCGATAACGATCATCATGCCCATGATCAAGAAAATTACGTTCCAATCGACATAATGGAGGGAGCGTTCAAAGTCGAAAATGAACAAGCCTTCGTTAAGCAGGGTCCCCAGGTAGCTGAAACCGAAGACCAGCGTCACACCGATGAGGGTTGCCAGGGTATTGTGAAACAGACCGGTCGCAATTAAGACCAGCACAGCAACGAAAACCACCGCTGCAACCCAGAAAGCTGGTGTGATTTTTCGCTCGAGGGTCACTGTCGGAAGGCTCAGCGACTCATCCTGTTGGAGTTGGTCGATGGAATCTGTACTCAACGGTATTTCACTG
>JASFLN010000177.1:0-4671 GCA_050118075.1 Anaerolineales bacterium | reverse complement strand
TTTCAAATCGGGATAAGACGTTGAGACATGATCGTAAAGCTCTCGGCCGCCCATGTTGGGCATAACCAGGTCGCTGACCACTAAGTCGAGATGTCCATTTTCGTTCTCGATGATTTTCAACGCCTCCCCACCGTCGCATGCGCTGCGGACATGATATCCGAGCGACTCAAGAATTTCACAGAGCGCCATACGTGTAGCTTCGTCATCCTCCACCACGAGGATGTGTTCTCCAGCCCCTAGCTCAGAGAAGGTCCGCAGGTTGATTGGTGTGGCTTGAGCGGGCAGCTGTGCGGCAGGAATGTAGAGATCGAACGTCGTACCTTCACCCGGCTGGCTGGAGACATCGATGTAGCCTTCATGCTGTTTGATAATGCCGTAGACCTGAGCCAGACCAAGCCCGGTACCCTTACCAGATGGTTTGGTTGTGAAAAATGGTTCGAAAATATGTGGTAAATCTTCTGAGGAGATACCATGCCCGGTGTCCGTGATGTGCAGCGCCACGTAATCGCCTGCTTCCATTCCGGGGTAAGGCGCGTCTATTTTCGTCGCTTCAATGTGTTTGAGTTCAAAGGTGAGGGTTCCCCCTTCGGGCATGGCATCACGGGCGTTGACGGCCATGTTCATAATGACCTGCTGGATACGCGCTGGATCAGCATTGATGATGTGCTCTCTCTTCTCAGGGATTCTGATCGCAAGCGATACGCTCTCAGGAAGTGTTCGGGAGAGCAGTTTTTCCATCTCCTTCAGGAAGGGGACAAGATCGATCGGATGCATCTCCATAACGGATCGACGGCTGAAGTCGAGAATCTGAGCGGTCAATGTGGAACCACGCTGCGCTTGCTTGATGATTGTGGAGAGCCGATCGCGCTCCTTCGGAGCAAGGGTCTCGCTGTCCATCATCAATTCACTGTACAGGATGATCGTCCCCAGGATGTTGTTGAAATCATGGGCGATCCCGGCTGCTAATTGTCCGACGGCCGCCAATCGATCCTGAAGGTGGGCACGTTTCTGCGCGTGGCGTGCTTCAGTAACATCTCGGACCACCACCAACATTGCTTGCTCACCAAAGAGCTGCTGGATCCTAGTCGTGATCTCGACCGGAAATGTCTCACCGGATGCACGAACATTGACGGTTTCAAAAACATTCTCAATTGCACCCCGTTCGACTAACTCTGAGGGCAGGACGACTGGATGCCCTTCCGGAACCAGATCAAGCACAGTCATCGAGAGCATTTCTTCACGCTCCCAGCCATACATCTCGCAAGCCCTACGGTTGACGTCAAGGATGCGACCATCCATGCTCTGCACAAAAATCGCGTCCTGGACGCCTTCGAAGATGTCGCGGTAATTTGCTTCGGACTGCTCTAGATCAGCAAGGGCTTGTTTTCTTTTAATCGCTCCGGTGAGTTGACCAGCAAAAAACTGCATACGTTTCAGGTCATTCGTTTTAATAGCTTCTCGGCGTCCTACCACGATCAGACCAATCGGACCATGTTCGGAAACGAGCGGGATCAGTGCGATAGCATGCACGCGAAGGTAGGCGATCAATTTTTCCTTAATCATTTGAGCGAGCTGGTTGATCTTCGGAATTGGGAGGTCGCTAACATTGATGAAATGATCAAAAACTTTGCCTACTTCTTCTTGATCGTTTGCCAGGTATGGTTCACAACTTTCGAGCACATGTTCAAAGATGCTGTTGGATTCGATGCGGATTTCATGGCGCCGGATATCCTTTCCGACCAGTTCTGCCAGGGGGGTGATCAGGTCATCCGGCAAACTCAGGTTCTGAGAAACGAGGTGATCTTTCCGCTCGTTGTACAAATATATCGTTGTGCCGAGACTGCCGAATGTTTGTTTCGTCTCCTCGGAGAGATAATCAACGATCTCGCCCACTTCGTGACCCTGGTTGATGAGCGTATTTAAATTGTTGAGTAGACGAATATCTTCAGACTGCTGTCGTATCCGTTCCTCTGCTTCGCGCCGTTTGGTTATATCTTGTTTGATGGCAACAAAATGTGAGACCTCGCCATGTTCGTCACATACAGGGGTGATGGTTTGCTCTTCGATATACAGCGTCCCGTCCTTACGACGGTTGACCAGCTCACCTTGCCAGGTCTCTCCATTCAAGATCGTTTCCCAAAGGTCAGCAAAGACTGATTCGTCCTCTTTGGAGGAATTCAGAATACCGATCTGTTGATTTTTTATCTCCTGTGCACTGTAGCCCGTGAGTTCAGTGAATGCTTTGTTAGACCACAGCACAATCCCCTCACGGTTTGTGATCACGATCGCGTTTGCAGCCGACTCGAGTGCCAGCGTTTGCATGCGCATCTGAGCCTCAGCACGTTCACGCTCCTTAAGTTCGCGCTGTACGGTTTCATACAGACGCGCGTTATCAATCGCGGCTGCGATTTGGTCGACGAGTGTTTCTAAAACGAGTTTGTCCTGCTGCGTGAATGCATCTTTGTGTTCGCTCTGTACGTCGAGGATGCCCAGGACCCGCTCTGCGACCATGATGGGGATACACATTTCCGATTGGGTTGGAATCCGGTCGGCATAAAAATTAACATACCGTTCTTCTGTGGAGACATCGTTAACAATGACGGTTTCAGCTGACTGACCAGACCAGCCCACCAATCCCTGTCCGATTTTTAAAGCGTGGTCATCTGGGAATTGACCCGCATATCGACCGGCAAGAGCTGTAAGGTTGAAAACATCTAGTTCTTCATCTTTCAAGAAAAGGCCAACGTGATGGTACCCAAAATGCTCCTCGATTAATTCCACGCTGCGCTTGAGGACAGAGTCCAGTTCGAGGTCGGCGGCAATCTTTCCACTTATATCGTTCAGAACCACCATCTCGCTGGCGTGTCTTCGTAGAGCCTGCTCTGATTTGATGCGTTCGGTGACATCTGTAACGATCCCGAGGATTGCGTCACGACCGGCAAAGCGAATGATCCGCGTGGCGTGGATTGCATGGAGTTGTCTGCCATCTTTGGTGATCAACCTGGATTCGTACTGTGGGATTTCATCGCCCGACATATGCTTATTGAAGCGCTCCTGGATCACTTCCCTATCCTCAGGCGCTATCAACTCTAGAAAACTGAATCCCTCAGCATAATACTCATCACGTGTGTAGCCCATGACTTCAACACAGGCGTCATTGGCATAGACAATCCTGCCATCTTGATTGATGAATATCATGTTCGGGGATTTGTCAGCAAGGGTCCTGAATTTCTGCTCGGATTCCCTTAGAGCTTCCTCCGCTCGGATCCTCTCCGTGATATCACGGCCAACGCCAAGGTATTCAATTGGTTCCCCGTGCTGGTCCATGATGACGGTATCCCGCCATTGAAGCCATATGGTTTCGCCATCTGGACTGGTTGCAGAGACTTCCGTGGTGCAGGTTGGATTCTCGGTTGATAATCGCTCCCAAACCTCCTCGAGGGCTGCGAGCTCATCTGGCGAGAGGAAATCGCTGTGTTTCTTGCCGATCAACTCCTGTGCTGAAGTTCCATACAATTCAGCATAGTTGTTGTTGACAAAGGTGATTGTGCCGTCCAACGAGTATCGATTGATGTATTCGGTCTGGTGCTCAACTATCGCCCGGTAGCGCGCTTCACTGACGTGTTTCAGGTCCTCATACAGATTCTGCATCTCTTCTGAAGATATCGCCAGAGATCTCTCCAACAAGTAGCGATCATCATCCGCATCGCAATAGGTTCGATCAATCAGATCGATAAATTTCCGCCAAAGCTTCAGATCGGGCACGGAATCGGGGTTAAGGTCGAGTTTTTTCAGTTGACGTTCCAATAAACGGTGAGTCATAAGTTTATGCCTCAGAAAGCGTCGTCAGCGTCATGGTTTGGTTATGAAGATCAGATGCCGACGCATCAATGGGCGCAATTTCTCCGTAGGAGTAAAAGCCGATTTGTTGTGTGCCACTGGGCATACACTCAAGCGTGACCTCGAGCTCTTCATCCGTCCGGCCACTCATGACGAAGCGCCGGCCGACACAACTGACCGCTATCGACAGGGTTTCTTCGGATGTGGATCCAGAGTGGTGAGCATTCTCTGCAGCAGCGAGGGCGCCATCGATCAATCGGTCAACATTCGCTTTCATTAATTGCGCCATGGCCCCCTTTGGAATATCTCCTGCAAAGGTCATCGATTGCTGCTCTTCATCTACCCCGAGTATGGTCCGTACAACCTCTCGACCGTTTTCACCGTTGTTCCGAATAGCCAATGGGAACAAAAGCGCGGTCGCAGGCAAACCGCTTGCTCGATCGCCAAGGTAGCGCTTATAAAGCTTCAAAGCCGGCTTCCCATCCAAGGAGTAAAGAACGTTCCCCTCTGAAGAGGTGATCCTGCGCTCAGGACCAAAAATGTCCCATCCACCACCCGAACCGAACCCGATGCGTATGTGCTCGCCATAAAAACCCAGAGCGACAACTTTATCGGGGTGGAGACTCCCATTCAGGATCGTCCAGGTTCTCTCAAAACGACCCCCGTCGCCAGCGAGGCCGCCGGTGACCGGGACGGAGCCAGGAATGATGGAGTGGATGCCTCTAATCAAATCACTGCCATTGACATCTGTCCCGGGTGAAAGTACGAAAACACCTTTGAGATCGTCATCATTAAGCTGTTCGGCGATGGATTGACCCGCCGGAAAGGAAT
>JASFLN010000176.1:0-4676 GCA_050118075.1 Anaerolineales bacterium | reverse complement strand
AAGAAGTGGAACAATTGTCCACTTAATATGAATCCTGGTCATACTCGTTTCCTCACCTGCTTGGGCAATCTAACTAATCGAAAATTTACCAGAGTTTTCTTAACAGAAGCTTACAAAAATCACATATCGAAGAAACCACGAGAGGCGCTATATCGGGTTTTTCCACTTTTGATCCTGTTTGGATATTACCCTGCGCCCGGGAGGTGATGAACTTAAGACTACGTCTCGAAATCCTCGTACGAAACGAATGTACTTTTTGGTTATTGATTTCCAATGCCTGCGATGACCCTCTTCTTTGTATAACAAGCTCGTAATGCATCACCTGGTGGGCTTTTAGGCTTAGGCTATAATCGAGAGGAATACGTTAAGGAAGGATGCCCATGCAACAAAAAATCGTCGAATGCGTACCGAACTTCTCTGAGGGTCGACGCGAGGATGTGATCCTGGCGATACGGGAAGCCATCGAGCAGGTCCACGGGGTTTACGTCCTGGATTTGCATTCCGATGATGATCACAATCGCACGGTGATCACATTTGCTGGCCAACCAGAACCGGTTGCCGAAGCGGCGTTCCAGGCTATTCAGAAAGCCTCTGTCCTGATCAATTTAGACGAACACAGCGGTGAACACCCTCGTATCGGCGCAACCGACGTGGTGCCGTTTGTTCCTATCTCGGGTGTGACCATGGACGAATGCGTCGAGCTGGCAAAGGATCTCGGTGCGCGCGTGGCGAAGGATCTGAATATTCCCGTTTACCTTTACGAGAAAGCTGCCACCCGACCCGAACGTGAGAACCTCGCCAACATCCGTCGTGGTGAATATGAGCAATTGAAAGCGGCGATCGAAACAGATCCTGAACGAGCTCCGGACTTCGGCCCGAGCAAGCTCGGCAAAGCCGGCGCGACGGTAATCGGCGCCCGTGTGCCATTGATCGCTTTCAACGTTTATCTCACTACAGACGATGTGGACATCGCGACAAAGATAGGCCGCGCTATCCGTCACTCATCCGGTGGACTTCGGTATGTCAAAGCGCTGGGGATGCTTGTGGATGGACGCGCCCAGGTTTCTATGAACCTGACAGACTTTAAGCGCACGCCACTCGCCCGAGTCGTGGAGAACATCCGCAGAGAGGCTGAACGCTACGGAGTAGGTATCCATCACTCGGAGCTCGTCGGATTGATCCCCCAGGCAGCGCTTGTCGACGCTGCCCAATGGTATATACAGCTGGATCAATTTGTACCGGACCAGATTCTGGAAACGCGCCTCTACGCCGCAATGCAAGCCGAACAGGCTGAGATGGCCCCATTCCTTAACCAGCTTGCAGCCGGTACCGCAACCCCCGGGGGCGGTTCAGCAGCTGCCTACGCTGCAGCAATGGGAGCATCACTCATCGCAATGGTAGCCCGCCTGACGATTGGGAAGAAGAAATATGCCGACGTGGAAAAAGAAATGGAGACAATCCTGGAAGGTACGCTTGTCCTTCAAGACCGGCTATACACAGCCGTTGAGCAGGATTCACAAGCCTTCGAAGCGGTGATGAATGCCTACCGCATGCCCAAGCAGACCGATCAGGAACAGGCAGAACGCAAAGCAGCCATTCAAGCCGCGATGGTAAAAGCCGCCGAGGTTCCACTTATGGTTTGCAAAGACGCAGTGCATATCCTTGCCTTTGCTGCTGATATGGTTGAAAAAGGCAATCGCAATGCGATCAGCGATGCAGGCTCCGCAGGTGTTCTGGCTGGCGCCGCGTTCAAAGCAGCACAGTACAATGTGCGCATCAACGCCGGAAGCGTCTCGGATCAGAAGCAAGCTCAAAAATGGCTGAACGAGGTTGAGGAATTACAGTTAGAGGCGGAGCGATACATAGCCAGACTCGACGAACTCATGCAGGAAAGCCTCTGAGTTTTATTGCCCGGCTGCCCCAGCTAACCTAATTACCACCCGCTTTGCCTGAAGATACGCTCAAGAAATGCATCCCGCTCTTCGGGCTGCATAGGCCGCGGACGCGAGTAGTTTTCCAGCAGACTGGTCAATAGCTGCGTGCTAATGTGACGGCCTTCATAGATGACATGCCGGTCTATAAATTGTTGACGAAGCGCCAGGTTCTGCATTTGATCAAAGAATAAGTTCCCGAGTCCGTAATGAATTAACGCACCCGCTTCAAAGGCCAAAGGTTGAGGTTGATGTGCTTGACTGCCGCTGACGATCACCGCACCTGCCTCTGCCGCAGCGCGAAAAGCCTCACGCTGGGCTTCGGAGGGACTGGCAAGTTCAGACCATTGAAATGTGAAAATCGGTAGCACCCCTTCAGCTCGCAAGCGCTCGATCTCGGCGAGCTGAACGGATGTCTCACTGCAAGGCGCTGCCCCTGGAGTTGTTTCTGTTGCCCAGGCATACCGGGGGCCTGGCATATTGCAACCCAGAAACGCGATGCGATTGCCATTGTGCTCGAGGACTGCCGGTAGCAGTGCGTCCTCGAGATCCTGCCCTCCCCCAAAGGTCAACCACCCAGCCTGTTCATAAATTTCCAGCGTCCCAAGAAATGGTTCACTGCCGAAATCCTTGTTGTGGTTGCCGGTCAGCTCGACTACGTCGACACCGATCGATTCCAAGAGCGGGAGGTAATCTGGATCGCTGCAGAATTTCAAACCCTCCTGAACTGGATCGGGAAAAGGACACTCTGGCCAAAACGAAACCTCGTTGCTGATATGGGTGATATCTGCCTCTCGCAACCAATCACCGATCGCCTCGGCCGGATAAAGGACCCCGCGGCGTTCCATCTGCCAGGCAGTCGCACGTGTGAGAGCGGTGACACCCGTCATTACCACCACCGTCATCCGCTCGGGATCCCGGTTTGTCGCTGGCCAATTGAGTCGCCTCTCAATTTCATCCAGCAATGATGGTGGTCCTGAAAGTCCAAAGGGTATCAATAACGGGTAATTCTCCGACTGAAATGATTTCTCTATCGGGCTTTGACCATCCAGATGGAGCACCTTCCAACGTGGCTCCAGGTCTTCAAACGGTATGATACTGAGGCGGTCCGAAAGCGCCCAGGCGGTTTCAAGCAGTTGACCATCGCCAACCTGAACGACTGTATCCCCCGGCTCAACACCAAAGCCCTTCTGCAACAGCGCAAGACTCTGCTCTGAGAGCAAGAGGCCTTCTTCCGAAGTCCCCATCCAACGCCTGTGAAGCTCTTCTAGTGAAACTTCCTCTTTTAAGCTGGGGAATGCGGTGACCAGCGCATAAACCCATTGAGTAAGCGGGCGTTCTGGCTGCGGTTCTACTCGGACCTGAGCAGCTTCAATATCTTCCGTGAGGATGTACCTACCCTGACTTGAGTTGACCAGGTCAAGGAGAGGCTCACTTAATTGCGCAGGTACGGAGGGGTCAATCCAGATACCTACCTCCCCCGTCTCATTCGTCGGGCTCGCAGGCAGGAAGGGCGTCGCAGAGGGGGTCACGGCAGGTGCGAGGGGTGATCCTGTTGGCTCTCTGTTTTCAGCAAGCCCAAGCGTGCAAGCCTGTAGCAGCAACATGAGCAGCAGACCGATGCGGAGGAAACGGAGCTTCATTGCTTTAGACACAATAGCGCGATTATGCCATGTGGACTATGGATTTGCCAGATATTCTCCATCCGCAACCAGTCAGGATGGGAGACCAACCCATCAGGAGGTCGAAGGCTGACACAAATTTAACCGAAGATTGACGCAGACCTCTATCGATGGTACATTTGCCCCATCATGGTTGATGTATCACGCGTAAGCCCGATGTTCCCACCCGTCCCTACCAGCCATAACCTGGCGTGGGCATCGGTTCGCGAGCGCTGAGTGACCGGATAGCAGTCTCGTCCGCAACCTGATCAGACAACCTGTGCCCCGCCCGTCCGGGGCATTTTTTATGCTTGCCTCGAGCGAAACCCTGCGTCGACAGGCACATCAATGAACGAGGAGACGCCGTTATGAGAATGAGTAAATTATTCAGTCAGACACTGCGCGACCGCCCTTCGGAAGCGGAGATCCCCAGCCATGAGCTTTTGCTAAGGGCGGGCTTCATCCGTCAATTAGCTGCCGGTATTTTTACCGTTTTGCCCCTCGCGCACCGCTCGATCACAAAGATCGAAGACATCATGCGCGACGAAATCAATGCTATCGGCGGACAGGAACTTACCATGCCAGTCATCCATCCAGCAGATATATGGAAGGAGACCAAACGTTGGTATCAAGTTGGTTCCGAAATGGGTCGGTTCAAGGATAAAGCCGACCGGGACATGGTGCTCGCCATGACGCATGAGGAAGTCGTTGCCGATCTCGTTCGCTTCGAGATCCAGTCCTACCGCCAGCTGCCGCAATTGATCTACCACATTCAAACCAAATGGCGCGATGATCCCCGACCTAGAGCTGGTCTGATCCGGGTGCGTGAATTCACCATGAAGGACAGCTACAGTCTGGATATGGATTGGGAAGGTCTGGACGAGCAGTACCGCAATCATTATCAAGCCTACTTCAATATTTTCCACCGCTGCGCTCTGCCTGTGATCGCGGTCAAATCCGACGTGGGTATGATGGGCGGTAAGATGGCGCACGAATTCATGTATCTAACGCCGGTTGGCGAGGACACACTTCTGCTCTGTGATAACTGCGGCTACGCAGCAAACCGTCAGATCGCCCAATTCCA
>JASFLN010000175.1:0-4690 GCA_050118075.1 Anaerolineales bacterium | reverse complement strand
CCCTCAGGCGGAAGCGCGATTGCTCCCGCCCGGGGTGGAGATTCGAGATCAGGAATACATCCGTTTGGAGAACCCTATCTCAACCGACCGGGTTGTGATGCGCCGCAGGGTTCTGCCTGGAGTGCTCGAAGTGGTGGAACGAAACGCACGCTTTCGGGATCGGGTGGCGATCTTCGAGATTGGACCAATTTATCTGCCCGTCGAAGGTGAGCAGCTGCCTGAGGAACCAATGCGTCTTTGTGTGGCTCTGACCGGACCGCGCACGCTGCGCACATGGCAAGAGGCCGATCGCAGCGCAATGGACTTCTTCGACTTAAAAGGCATGCTCGAGACGATGCTGGATGGCCTTGGGCTTGAGCAGGTCCGTTTTAAATCCCTGGATGATGGAAGCTATCACCCAGGCAAGAGCGCTGAAATCGTCCTGGATGGTGATCGGGTAGGGGTGCTGGGCGAGCTTCACCCACTTGTGAAAGAGCAGTATGACCTGCTGGAATCCCCTATGCTTGTAGCGGAGGTTGACGTCGATCGTCTGCTGGCTGCGCTGCCAGATGCGGTACAGGTTGAGGCAGTGAAGACCTATCCACCGGTTTATGAAGATCTGGCTATCGTTGTCGACGAAGAGTTGACCGCCGAAAGCGTAGAGAAGACCATTTGGGAAGCTGGTGGTGACTTACTGGAAAGTGTGCAGCTATTCGACCAATACCGTGGAGAACAAATGCAGGCGGGTAAGAAAAGCCTGGCTTATGCGCTTGTTTATCAGGCAGGGGACCGCACGCTGACCGACGAGGAGGTCGCCAGAGTGCGAAAGAAGATTGTGGAGGCGCTTGAAACAGAAATTGGGGCTGTTTTGCGGGCTTAGTCAGCCTGTTCGGCGAACTTTTCAGCACGCCGTATAGCAACCGTGGCCAGCTGGGCGACGACCATCAGTAGATGGTGATCCTCTGGTGAGAATTCACGATCGGAGAGCTTGTTGACCGCTTCGATTACGCCCACGATACGTTCGCCGTCCTGGAGCGGAACACAGGCCAAAGTCTGTGTCGTGAAACCAAAGGTTTCATCGACCTGGGGATAAAAACGTGGATCCTTGCGCACATCTTGCACAACGGTGGCTTGCCGATTCTCAACGACCCAACCGGCGATACCCCGACCTGGTGGAAGGCGATATCCTGTCAGACGTTCACGCGCCTCACCGCGGACGATGGCGAAGACCAGCTCATCCGTCTCTTCATCTTTCAGCAGCAGCGAGCCATCGCTGGCTCCCAGCACAGCTAAGGCTGAGCCAAGCAGGTCATCGAGCACTGTAAAAAGATCTGTCTGGGGGGTCATGCGGTGGATCAAGTCCTGAATTGCACTCAAGCCGCGCACCGAGGAGCGTAGTACGGTCAATTCATCCTTGAGTTCCTGATTTTCTTGCCTTAACCTGGAGACCTCGCCCTGTAAAAAGCGCAGTGGATCGCGTGTATCGACCATGGCATTGACCCTCCCTATGCAGTGATCTTAGCATAGGTCATCCACCAGAAAAAGCGGAATGCGTTAAACAAAAACACCCTGCACTGCAGGGCGTTTTTGCGGAAATGCCAGGCTAGATAAGCGTCACTTGCGCCGCTTGAAGCCCTTTAGTGCCCTCTTCGATAACAAATTCGACGTTCTGGCCTTCTTCCAGCTTGCGGTAGCCGTCCATCTGGATGGCGGAGAAGTGTACAAACACGTCGTCACCATCATCACGGCCAATGAATCCGTAACCTTTGACGGTGTTGAACCATTTGACGGTACCCTGGATACGATCAGACATTTTCTACATACCTCCTGCAGCAGGACAGCGCTCCTTGGTGAGTGTTGTTCTGAGAAATACAAAACCGCCGGAATCGTTCACCGGGCGGTAGTTTCTCTGGAGTCTGCTCTGTCTGTGTCCTGCACGGCGCGCATGGTATCATGCTCGCATCTTTGCGTCAAGATCAAGGTGCACGCTCCGCGCGCGGCGGTCTGATTCTGAACATTTTACGACGTACATTTAGCAAATCAATAAAGATTTTGATCGAGGCAGTCAATGAATGTTTACTTTTCTTGTTCGTTAACTGGTGGCCGGGACGATGAGAGCATTTACGCCCACATCGTTGACCATCTGCTTGAGCGAGGTTACGAAGTTCCTACGGAGCATCTGGCACGTCCAGAAGTGATGGAATTGGAAAAAATCGTCGATCCTGAAGAAGTCTTTCAGCGCGACATTAAGTGGATCGACGCGTGTGATGCGGTTGTAGCTGAAGTAAGCACGCCCTCGCATGGTGTAGGTTATGAGATTGCGTATGCGCTGGGCATCGGAAAACCGGTGCTGTGTTGCTACCGGCATGCAACGCCGGTTTCAAAAATGATCACCGGCAACCATACCCCGGGGCTCCAGGTCCGAGCATACCGCACAGAGCAAGAGGCGATCGAGATCATCGATACATTCCTACAGGAAGCGAAAACAGAGGACCAGCGAGCGTAGTGTACAATGACATCAGGCGTGGCATATCGGGAGGCAATTGAACGCAATGTCGGACAGGCCTAAGATTTTTGAACATCTCCACTGGATTGGGCATGACTCGTTCCGCATTGACCAACCAGTGACAATTTATATTGACCCCTGGAACTTACCGGCAAACAGCCTGGAAGCGGAGCTTATCCTTGTGAGCCATGATCACCATGACCATTGTTCTCCAGAGGACGTCCAGTCTGTACGCAAGGATCATACGCTGGTGATCGCCAATCCGGGAGCGGCTGAAAAATTAGAGGCGCCGGTGGAGATCATGCATGCCGGTGAAACGAAAATACATGCCGGGATCAAGATCGAGGCCGTACCTGCTTATAACCTTGACAAACCATTCCATCCCAAAGAAGAAAAACACCTGGGTTTTATCCTTGAAATCGACGGGGAGCGGCTGTATTTTGCGGGTGATACCGATCATATACCGGAGATGGAATCGATTGACTGCGACCTGGCGCTGCTGCCGGTGAGTGGAAAGTATGTGATGGACGCCGAGGAAGCGGCCGAGGCTGCGAGCACGCTGCGGCCGAAGCTCATCGTGCCGATGCATTATGGCGCCGGAGTGGTTGGCACGATTGCGGATGCAGAACGCTTCAAGGAGTTGACCGATATCCCCGTCCATATCATGGATGCGGAAACGATACCCTAGCGTTTAAAATAGCTTAACCGAAAACTAAAAAAGGTGGGTCCCAATCGGGACCCACCTTTTAATTATCAATAGGTGTGAGTTCTACTCAATAGCCTCCACCCGTTCAAGGTCGGGGAAAAACTGCCGTACCGACCCCTCAACCCATCCACGCAGGGTGGTCTCAGACAGAGCGCAAGTTTCACAGGCTCCACCCAGTCGTACCTGTAGCACATCACCATCGAATGAGACCATCTCGACGAAACCGCCATGGTATTGCTCGATGTATGAACTGATCACGCTGATAAGTGCCTTCATGCGATCCTCAGGGGGCACGTCGGATGCATGTTCATGGTTGGTGAGTTCTCTCATCGTTTTTCTCCTTCGGCTAAAGGAAGGCTTACTGGTTGACGCCTTGTGATATCAGCTGCACGACGTGTTCATGCGTACTCTGTAGACGTTGGGCGATAACTTCAGCGAGCCGTTCAAGGATCACAACCCCGGTTTCCGGATGGTTTTCCGCCAGCTTGCGAAGCACATCGCCATCGATCCAGAAAGCCTCGGTGTCTTCCAAGCACACTGCACTGGAAGTATACCTTTTGCGACCTAAAACGGCAGACCAACCAAAAATACCGTCTTTCTCGATCTCGCTGACGTCCAGAAGATCACCATCGTAGGGCTTGAAGCGGATGACGACCTTGCCGCTAGCGACGACGTAAACTCGATCGGCAAGATCGCCCTGCTCAAAAACGACCTCTCCCGCGCTGAAGGATGTGGTGCTGAATTGTTCCGCGACAAGGTTGAGGTGTTTTTCGTCAAGATCCTGGAAGAGCGAGACCTGAGTGAGAGTGCTCGGCGCAACCATGTGTGCTCCAAAATAGGTTAAAGGTGGGTCTAGTTTAAAGTGGGTGTTGGTATAGACCGAAGTGGCTTCCTTCCTTATTTGGGAGACAACCATCACCTTGGATTGAAAAATGTGAATGTTTCTTGACGACGCTCTGATTTGTCGGTATAGTAGCAAATACAGGCAAGCATCTGGGTGCCCCCCTCACCTAGATGTTTGTCTGTTGCTTTAAGCTGCAGGGCGTCCAGGCGGGCTATGCCGTTGACAATCGATGGAGCGCGACACCCAGCCGCTCGATTTCTGCTTCTGTATTGTAGTGTGCCAGGCCCACGCGCAGCATACCGCCCTGTGCCTCCAAACCAAGCCGCTCTGTGACCGCCAATGCGTAGTAATTCCCATCCCAGGTATAGATATTTTGTTCTCCCAGGAAGGTAGCAATCGCACGCGGGTTGTGATCTTGCATGGTGAAGGAGACCGTGGGTACACGCTGTGTGAGCGTGGTCTGATCCTGAAGCCCCCAGATTCGCAAACCAGGTACTTCACGCAGTGTTTGAAGCAACTTTTTGGAGAGGTTTAGTTCATAGGCTTGAATCGCAAGCATGGCGCGTTTCAAATTAGCTCTTTGATCCGGCGCGCTATCAGGGTCAAGCGACTTTCCAAGCTTGGCGAGATATTCAATCGCCCCGAGGGTGCCGGC
>JASFLN010000174.1:0-4696 GCA_050118075.1 Anaerolineales bacterium | reverse complement strand
CCCTGATGGCGATCTTGATTTGCTTGCGATTGGCGAGGTGGTGGTCGATTTCATCTCTACCGAAGAGACGGACTGGCTTCGCAACGCGTATACCTTTCGCAAGTATCTGGGAGGGTCTCCGGCGAACATCGCCACGACGGTGGGTAAACTCGGCGGATTTGCGGCCATCGTCACGAAGACAGGGATCGGTGCGATGGGCCAATTTCTAAAATCGGAATTGAACCGGGCCAGTGTGATCACCGATTATCTGATCATGGACCATCGTGTGAACACCAGCATTGTGTTCATTTCCCGCACAGCGAAGACGGCCGATTTTGAGGCGTTCCGGGGCGGAGATTACCAACTCCGACCCGAGGAGATACGCGAATCCTGTTTGCGGCGCGCAAAAGTTGTGCACGCGTCTACCTGGCCACTTTCACGTGAACCAAGCCGGACGGCTGTTGAGCAAGCGTTTATGATTGCCAAGGATGCCGGTAAAGTGATCTCGCTGGATCCGAACTACAGCCCTCAGATCTGGCCTGATTATCGCGATGCGCGCGCGACGCTCGAGCGTATGCTGGGTTACGCGACGATTGCAAAGCCCTCCCGGGATGATGCCATGCGCATCTTCGGCCGTGATCGTACACCGGAGGAGTACATCAATCGTTTTCACGAAATGGGACCTGAAATCGTGATTTTCACGATGGGGTCAGACGGGATCATCATTTCAGAAGAAGGCAAGATGGATCATATCGCCTCGCGGCAGATTGATGTCGTAGATGCCACCGGCGCTGGCGATGCGTTCTGGGCTGGTTTCCTTGTGGCGATGTTGGATGGGAACCCACTCAGGCGCAGCGTGCTCTTTGCACGTGAGGTTGTCGAACGCAAACTCAGCCAGGTGGGTCCGCTGCCGGATATGATCGATCGAGACGAGATCTACGCACTGGTCGACTCACTGCCGGAGGCAGGCTCATAGTCGATCGCAGGATCCTATCGACGTGCCATTTTGGGAGGAAGCTAATAGGTCATGCAGGGCGATAAACTTGTCATCGAAGAACATCACACGCAGCGGGCGGAGGATCTAATCCCTGTCATCAATGCCCGTTTGAAACCAAGATTTACGATTTCTATCGCGGGTGAATCGGGTTGTGGCAAGTCTGAATTGGCGTTTGAGCTGGCGCGCCTGTTGACAGCAAGTGGAAAACCCACAGGTATCGTTCAGCAAGATGATTACTTCGTCTTCCCCCCGAGGACCAATCACGCCATGCGCAAGCTCAACCTGGAGCAGGTTGGAGCCTACGAGGTCAAACTGGATTTCCTCGACTCTAATTTACGCTCCTTTAAGCGCGGTGAAAATGAACTGTACAAACCAATGGTTTATTACAAAGAAGATCGCATCGACATTGAGGAGATGGTGGTTGCAGATTTCGATGTGCTCATCGCCGAGGGGACGTACACCTCGCTCTTAAAGTTCATCGATTTCAGGATTTTCATCGATCGAGATTTTCGCAAGACGCTGGAAGCTCGTAAGCGGCGCGCACGTGATACGTTTGAGCCATTTATCGAAGATGTTCTGCGGCGTGAGCATGAAATTATCTCACAGCATCGTGATTTTGCAGACGTGATCATACCCGAAGCGTATGATCGAATTGTGATCCCTTCGGGATAGCAATCTTCGCGTGGATCACAGCTATAATCTGGGGCAAGGGCACGATATGCCGTGCATCTATCGTTAGGATGCTGGATCTGCGTATAATTTCCACAAGGGGCACATCCATGCTGTGCCCCTACCTATAAAACAGGAGGGGTTCTCATGAATAACACACTAAGGCAAGTTCTGGTCTTAATTGCTGTGCTTGCGGTCATTGCAGTGAATTTCGCCGCGACCGCGCTGCCGCTCAATGGCCTGGATACGGGTGAGATTTCCGATCGGTTTGACATATTGTTTGTCCCGGCTGGATATGTATTCTCCATTTGGGGCTTGATCTACCTCGGCTTGCTGGGCTTTGCGGTATACCAGGCGCTCCCGTCGCAGGCGGATAACCCCCGGTTGCAATCCATTGGCGGTTTGTTCCTTTTGAGTTCAGTCGCCAACATCACCTGGTTATTCCTGTGGCATTATTTACAGTTCTTGCTCACGTGGATTGCAATGTTGATTCTGCTCTTCTCGTTGATCGCCATTTATTTACGGCTGAGACGCACCTCAGAAAAGGTCAGTGCGGCTGAGCGCTGGCTGGTGCGGGTGCCGTTCAGCATTTACCTCGGTTGGATTTCCGTGGCGACGATCGCGAATGTCACACAGGTCCTTTATTACATCGAGTGGAATGGGTGGGGTCTCAGCGAAGTGGCGTGGGCGATCGTGATGCTGGTCGTCGGAGTAATTCTGGCAGGCATCATGGCGTTCAACGAACGTGATCCTGCTTATGTGCTGGTCTTCGTGTGGGCGTATGCCGGCATCGGGGTTGCACAGGCAGATGAGAGCTACGTGGCCATGACCGCGTGGGGCGGGACGGCGATGTTGGCGCTGCTGGCGATACTCGCTTTTGTGCTGCGGATGCGCAGGTCTCAGAAGACACCGGCGGTTGCGTAGTAGAAAAGCAATTTGTCAAGGATCCATTAGCGGCAAATCAGCATGGGGATGTTGGAGCGACGAAGCAGGGCTTCGACGGTGCTGCCTACGACGACCTCCACGACCGGGCTGGCGCTGTAACCTCCCAGAAGCAACCATTCAAGCGACAGCTCGCTTGCAAGCGTCAAGATAACCTCTGCCGCATCACCGGACTTGAGTATAAAATCAGCCTTGATCTTGTGACAGTCCAGGTAGGCGAAAGCTTTGTCCTGGACTGTCTTTGCTTCCAGATTCTCTTCTTCAACAGTGAGTACGGTAAGCGGAATATGCCAATGGCCGGCAAGGTAGGTCGCCACGTAAAGCGCTTCCCAGGCTTTAGGGCTGTCATCGAAGGCTATCAGCGCCGGGCCGAGCTGTGTGACGTTTTGCGGGACGGCAAGCACCGGTCTTGTGCAGCGCCGCAGCAGAGTGCGCAATCCGGAACTCAAGCGACCGATCGGCTCGGGAGAGGGTGGATGTGCCAGGTTGAGCACGATCAGATCGGTCCACTGAGCGCGCTCGCAAATGCGACGGGCGATCCTGCCTACGTCAACATGCATCACCCCCTCTACCCCTGATCGGGATAATCTGTGCTTGAACTCTTCTTGCGTGCGCACGGTTTGCTCGCTTTGGAGCTCGGCGATCTCCGAAACCACGCGCAGACCGTGGATTTTCGAGCCTTCGTGCCTCGCAACAATCAACGCTTGTTCTACGGCGAGCATCTCTTCATCTTCGGCACTGAGCGCAACCAATAGCTGCGGGAAGAGAACATTAGAGGGGCGCGGCTGCACACGCTGCCTGCGCCAGCTGCCCGGCTCCGGACCGGATTCCAGCTCGTCAGGGGTAATGGCATCGAGAACTCGAGATTTAATACGTTCGAAGATCCGGCCAGGTCTTGTGCTGTAGCTGACCGCCAGGTTCTCCGCGGCGATACCCGGGGAGATGTCCTGTCCAAAATGCTCTTCCAGACTATCCCTGTGCTCGCTGACCCAAAGATAAAGGTCGGTCTCTGTTCGCTCCGGGAAGTCCCGCAGGACGCCGCGCTCACGAATCTCGTGTACAACCGGCAGGTAGCGATGGTCATACCAATCCACAGCCGCCTCATGGAAGGCGATCTCACGTTTCTGTACGCTTTCGAGGAATTTCCTATGCGCGGCAATATGTGCTTCGAGCTTGGGGTATTGGCCAGGGGCGGTGAGGATCAGGTCTGCCTGTGGTCGTATGCGCTTGAAATCCGTGTTCTCGAGAAAGTCGGCATACTCCGCCTTGATGATCAGGTCGTCTGGCTGGACTTCCGGCTCGAGGGGTACGGCTGTCTGGACCTTGGTGACATAAGCCTGGATGGAACCTGCGTCGATCTCCCGAGCGACCGAGACGCGGTGGTTGCCATCTCTTACAAAGTAAGCCTCACCGATCTGATAAACCTCGATCGGTGGCAAACCGGTCAGGCCTTCGGCGATCGATCTTACCCGTGCCCAGCGGCCTTGATCTGCGTTCGATCGAGGTAGAAAACTGCGTGTGAAGTCACTATAGCGGCCTACACTTCCCACAATAGCGTCGAGCGGAATCTCCTGCAGAGTCTGCCCACCTGATTCAACCGCGTGCAGTTTCTCGCGCACGTCGTCATAGGAAAGTAGATCGGAGGATCTGCTCTGCAAACGGGTCAGGATCTCTTCCAGGGCCGCTTTCCGACGAGCGGTACGGAAATCCTGCACCGCTGAGGCTATAGAGTTCATAGGTTGATCAGACATCGTTTGATCCAGACTCGGTAGGCATTTAATTCGATTTTAACAAGGAGTGCCCATTTTGGGGCGGATTTCAGTCTAACTCGCGGTTCCTTTCGACTCCATGAGCATGAGCTGATTGGTTAAGGCAATCTTCTGAAGTGTCCTGTGTTTTTCCATGAACTTTACATGCGCTCCGCGACGCGGATATCCGCTAGCTCATGTGTCGCATGGGTCGCATCAGGATAGTTTGTCTACGGTGTCGGGGAGGGACCAGGTGTGACGGTCGTCATGTACTCGCCAAGCAGCCAGCCCTCAAGCGTCTCATCCTGTTTGTTGGTGAAGCGGATGAACCACCAGATGGCTTCGTCAATTTGCTCAGGAC
>JASFLN010000173.1:0-4701 GCA_050118075.1 Anaerolineales bacterium | reverse complement strand
ATTTCATCATCTTCAACCGGCTGGAAGCGTTCATGCGCGTCGCTTGCCCCATCCAACATAATCCAGATCTCAGCAAGCGGATCAAGCTCGAATTCTTTGACAATCAGCTTCCGCCGGCGTGCGGTGGACTTCCAGTGAATACGGCTGAAACTATCTCCGGGTTCGTAATCGCGCACACCCGATGCATTGGGAGTGATTTGATGGGTGCGTTGGCGCAGTGCTTCTCCACCTGGAAGGCGACCTGAAGGCAGGGGGAAATTATTGAGAGCTGCAATCATCGGTAAAACAACAACATGCTGCTTAACTGGAAATTGCTCAGATTCCGGGAAGATCCCAAAGGGATCGCTTGTGCTCATCGTAATTGGTCCTAGCCGGAAGCGACCACGCTGGGTGCATAAGGTACGCATCAGCCAGGTTCGGGATTGGCCAGCGCCAAGCCCTGAAGTAACGGTGACAGCCTGGTGAGCACCTGCGGCAGATGGTCCCCGGAATCCGAGGCCAACATTCACGGCAGTGACCTTATACCCGGGCAGGTCGGAGGCATCACGGGTCTCAATCCACAGTTTAGGCAGGCGGCTTTTGTTGGTTATTCGAAATCTCTCGACAAATAACTCGCCGACTTGAGCACGGGGGGTTCGTGCTACTCGATCGACCTGGACACCACGCAACGCAAAGCGTGACCAGAGGAATGAAAAGATAAGCAAACCTGCCCATAGATAGGTCAGGTTGTAAAAGAATTCTCGACCGGAGATTTGCGCGGCGAATAAGCTGGCTGCAAAAAGGAGCAGGACAAGACGCGCCCTTGAAGTGATCAACCGATTTCCCCTCCAGGAACAGGGATTCGATCCAGCAGTTCTCGAATAATGTCGCGTTCGTCCACCTCGCGGATGCGTGCCGCTGAACCGACGATTAAACGATGCGCAAGAGCCGGTACAGCAAGCGCCTTAACATCGTCCGGGGTCACGAAATCCCTGCCTTTCATCGCTGCATAGGCCTGTGCCGTCCGGTAAAGTGCTAAGCTGCCCCTCGGGCTCGCCCCAAGGTAGACTTCACTATGCGAACGGGTTGCATCAACTAATTCCACAATATACGCCATGATTTCCGGAGAAACATTGATTCTGCGAATCGCAGTCTGTGCACTCAGAAGCTCCTCGACGCCCACCACCTGCCGAAGCGACTGAATGGGATGGGCAAGCTTCTGATTCGTAAGCATCTGTATCTCATCACGACCGGCTGGATAACCAACATTGATACGGAGCTGAAAGCGGTCCATTTGGGCTTCGGGGAGCGGGAATGTCCCTTCATATTCGATCGGGTTCTGTGTGGCCATCACCATGAAAGGTTCGGGGAGTTTGTAGGTTCGGCCATCCACGGTAACCTGCCGTTCCTCCATCGCTTCAAGCAACGCGGCCTGCGTCTTCGGGGTTGCTCGGTTAATCTCATCCGTAAGAACGATTTGGGCGATGATTGGGCCCGGCCTGAACTCGAATTCATTCGTCTTTTGATTGAAAATGGACACCCCGGTCACATCGCTAGGCAGCATGTCCGGTGTGAATTGGATGCGGTTAAAACTGCAGCCAATTGACCTGGCAAGACTCTTCGCCAGCATCGTCTTCCCGGTACCAGGTACATCCTCAATCAGGATATGCCCCTGGCATAGCAAGCCAATGATCGTCAGCCGGATTGAATCCGGTTTGCCAACAATGACCTCCCCCACGTTATCAGCTAGTCGCTTATATAACCCTTGAATATCCGCCATATCCACTCCCGGAATTGGACCACCTAAAAGAACGCACTCTTGATAGGGCACATTTTACCCCGAGATGCATTGGTGGTTGTGTTGGATCAAGCATTCACTGCAAGGTTCGATGAACTTAGAAGCTATTGGCTAACAAGCAGCGCAAGCATTGCAATCCAGAAAAACGAATAGTTCAAGTTTCTACGCTTGCCGCTCTCGGCGTTGAGAAGCGTGAAACTCAACACGACGCCGGTAAAGATACGTACCAATCCTAGCGGTTCTCGAAATGTTGAAAATGGGAGCGTGACAATCACAACGGCGTTTAAGACTGAACTCCAAGCATATTCATTCGTGAATTCAAACCTCAACGCCGAGACGCCCTGGATCAAAGCATAAATGGTTGGGAAGAGAATTGTGAGGCCGAAAATTAGTGAGAATAATGCAAGAGCTCTCAGATCGACCAAACCGATGCGGAAAAAACCCATAAATGGTATCCATTCAAACGGCGTGGCCATGTCACCCCCACTACCAAGTCCTGGCATCCCGAAGGTTCGCCACAACCAGAACTGCCATAGCCCGAAAAGCAATCCCCCACCAATTAAAACCCCGTGACTCGTATCAATCTTTCGTTCCGCCAGGTCGGCGATCAGGATCGCCAACCAGAAAACCACCGTCACCTCTTTGGCGAACAGCGCCAGGCTGAAGGAGACCGCCATAAGGACATATTTTCTTCGCTGCCTGAGGTAGAACCCCAGTATGACTAATCCAAATGCCAATGGTTCATGCAGATCTAGCCCCACCCCTGAGATGAGTCCAACCCATAACCCGTAGATCAACGCGTACCAGCTCGCGTATCCTTTCCGTTCTAATAGATCAGCAAGCAAATATGTAGCCGCGGCGTGAGTCAGGACATTGATCAGGATTAATGTCCATGGGATCAAGTTGTTATTACCAAAAGCGATCAACCTGGCGAGCAGGGGGTATAGAATCCGTTGGTATCGATACGCAGGTACATCGAGATGGGAGGCAACTGATTGGGGATCCGGATCCAGAGCGATAAACAGGCTGAACTGACCGTCGTACCCTTGTGTTCCCTGCAGATTATTTTCAGCGAAACGAGTTCCGATTTCAGCAATTGCGGAAGGATCACCCCCATATAAAGTCAATCGCCACCCGACATATGCCAACGAGACAAAAAGGACCAGCAATGCGGGCCATAGCTTCTTCATCGTTTGCGCAGCCTGACAGCAGCCAATACAACACCAAGCCATCCCAGAGCGGTCATCAGCGCAACCGGGATGATGTACGTCGGTCGATAGGAAAATTCCACCCGATGTTGGCCTGCTGGAACCCAGGCGCCCATGAATAGATAGTCTGCACGGTAAAGGTCAGTCTGCTCCCCGTCGATAAACACTCTCCATCCCGGATACCAGGATTCGCTTAGAAGCAACCATCCGCCATCCTGCGAGGAGGAGACCACATGGACTTGGTTTGGGTTTGATTGATCAATGATCCTTGCGTCACCTATGCTGCCCACCGGCAGCGCGTTATCTTCAGCCTCGATCAATATTTCGTAGGTCGCTTCGAAGGGGGTCGAGGTAAGCTTTGTGAGTGCTTCGTATTGACTCTGCACGGGTATCGCTCTTGGCAACAATCGAGCGCGCGTCGTTTCTCCAAGATCCTTGTAGATGACATCCAGGAATCCCGTTGCATCTCGTCCAGCTTGCCAACGGACACCCGCAAGCTTAAGAAACTGGACCTGTCTTTCGGGTTCAAGGGAATTAATCTGACTCATCCAATTCTCGAAGCGTGCAGTTGTGAACGGATCAAAATTGTTCGCCGACCGAATACCATCAAGCATTGTGGTATTCGGCAATCCGACCTCACGCACGAGCCGCCAATCGACCCCGGGCGAGTACGTGTCAAAGCGGTGGGTTTGCTCGAACTTTATCTGCTCTTCCAGATCACCCGGCATATACACTCGCTCTGTACCTTCGACCATCTTGCTAAGTTCGCTCTGCCCTTGAAATACCTCTTGATTGATCGAAGGGTTCAAGCCGTAGCCCGCACTGACCATATCAATTAAGAGGAAAGCTCCGACGACCATGAGAACGGTTGCTTCCATTCTCTTCTTTAGGAACAAGGTCAGTAAGCCTGAGGCGAAGAGGAACAATCCGGCACGGGCAAAAGCGGGCACAAAAGTCGCTTCTACATCGGAGAGCACAATCGCCCCTACATAACTGGCAACACCAATGATCCCTGCGCCGGCGGTCCCCAAACGGGTCCAGTACAGCGCTCTGCCTTCTGGAGTTTTCCAATGTGTGATACCAATCCCGGAAAGCAGTGAAAGGCTGAACACAAAAAGCAGATTCCATCGTGTGGGTGCCTGAAACAGATCAAAGGTGGGCACATTATCAAAAAGAAAGCGGAATACGGGAGTGTTCTTCCCAAGCGCCAGGAAAAAGACGACCGCAGATGTTGCGAGCAAGAAATAGGAGAGTGTTCTTCGATTGTCTTTTCTCCAGACTGCTGAAGTTATCGCTCCCATCGCCATCAGTAAAGGGAAAACGCCTATATAAATTGCATCCTCCCAGTAATTGCCATATCCCCAGTATGTGCCTGAAGCCGGGCTTCCGAAAAGACCCGGCGCAAGCAATCCAACCAGCCGCCATGGCCAGAAGGAATACGTAAGTGCGAATTCTCGATCCAGTCCGATCGAGCGTTGGGATTGCAGTAAATATTCGATTGTTGGAATCAGCTGAACCGCTGAAAGGACGAAGCCCAATGCCCCTGCAGCAAGCATCCCGACAGCATTTCTTGCGAGATCAGCCCATCCGCCTTTCTGCAGACTACGCCATGTGACCCACACCAGGGAGAAGAGGAGCGTATACCAGGCGGTCTGGGCATGACCGGCCAGCCATTGAAGCCCGAAAAGAACGCCCAACACAAGGATATTTGAGATA
>JASFLN010000172.1:0-4715 GCA_050118075.1 Anaerolineales bacterium | reverse complement strand
CCCATAGAATTTCTGGGATCATACGCTCAACAAGGTCTGCGGTGCGTTCCGGATCAGTAATTTCAGCAAGCGCCAGATAATCAACGTCCTGTATTCCTCGCCGCCAGTGCTTGAGACGCAATGACGTAAATGGCCCCAAAACCCCGTAATTTTCCTCTGGGAACCGCATCTCAGTTCCAGGGTAAAAAAGAACACCATCACCATTAAGATAATTCCATCCCGTCTCACCGAAGACATCATCAAGCCCATCCAGGCAGCCAAATGTCTGCGCCTGCTGATACACGTCAGTATGCGCCTCATTGAGGCCATTAGCGCATTGGAAATTTTCGTAATATGTCGACTCCCAATATAACCAACGATCAACCCTCTTTTTATACTGCCCCCAAGCAAGCTCCCTCAACGCAGTTCCATCATCTTCAATCGCAAATGATCCTGAAACCGGCCGATTGCTGTTGTACATATAGAAAGCTCTCTCCGGATCGGACGCATACTCTTCCACAAGGGGTTCCCATTGCTCCCGGATTCCGATACGTGCCCACGAAGTGGGGATGTCCAACGAAGGCGTGAATTCTGCCGCGATCGGCAAGTCAATCGTCGCCATGGACATCATTTCACCACCTGGCCCTGGATTCTCGTTAATCCACTGCGCCCAGGTCTCTATCTGATCGTAATCTTCTGATTCATCGACCAAATACAGGAGCAATTCTGTCGGTGTGGTCAATTCCTGCGCACGGATCCACTCCATCCACGCATCTGTTTGTGCCCACATATCCTCTTTCGAGCCGTCTTTCCAGGGCCACTCTCCATAGGCACCAACCACATAGACGTTATTCCCGATACCTTCACCCACTCCTGCGTACCCCTGCTCAGCCGTGAACAGGCTTCCATCTAATCTCGCCTTCCAGGTGTCATCCATGTGGTCCAGGGGTGTATATGAATCGAACAACGAAATTTTGTGGCGGTGCGCAAGCTGGAAATGTCGATCGAGTAGGACTTGCAGGTCCTTGTAAGCTTCGGATCCAGGGACGGGGAGATCCTTTCCAAAGTAACGATCCGCGAGATTTTCGGCGCTAATGTATAACATCGTGCGCGCCCGAGGCAGGTCCGGAAGCTCAAAATCGTATACCTGGAGTTCGATGGGGATTTCCCAAACGAGATATCCATCCTCAAGAATCGAGACCTCACCCATATACCTTCCGGCAGGAACAGATTTCGGGATATAAATATCTGACCACACGGACTGATTGGACCCTGCTGCAACGTCAAATGGGGTATGCAATTCCAGCGGGACAGCGATCTCAGGATAGAACAAATTATGGCAGGGGCGATCATTCCATCCACCAGTACCCTGCCCATCCTGGTCGTATGGCCTCCGGCAGCGCACTGGAAGATGTCGCTCATCGTAATCATAACCGGCGAAAAAGAGATCCGTACTAATACCCCTGATTTCCAGATAATCGATGTAGAAGAGTTCGATGTCGCGCCCGAGGTACCAGAAAAGATCCTCGCCTTCAGCGGGCTGGCCTTCAATCTTGAAGTCGCCGGGACCGACTAAAGCGGAAAAGACAACCTCTACATTTTCGGCCTGGGAAGCAGGAGCTTCCAGGACTAGATTAAAACTAACGACCTCATTCCGGGCACCGAACAATGAAATCTTGCCCCCGTCCCAGACCGAACTGAGAACCTTGCCAGGATCCCGCGCCGCGCGAAGTTCATCTCGGGTAACTTTGTCCCCACCACTGTGTACCCAAACGCGTGAGATGTTTGTTGCCTGGATGGGCTCGAGATAGCTGTTGGGCAACGGGACCGGTGTGCGTGGTTCGGGTATTGCAACCTCTTGGGAGCGCGCGGGCAGAATCGCATCTTCTTCTGAGGACTGGCAGGACACTATCCCAACAAGTGAAAACAGCAACAGTATGATGTGGCTGACCCTCATCGAAATATCCCCATTCACTATGGAAATCCAAGTATGGATTTAACACTGCAATCCGCAATCGGTGCAAAACAAGATATATTCGGATCGGCAGATGTCGAACGCATGACCCCCACTGAATTTTTTTTAATCTTGAGTTGTTACTCCACCACACCTCAATACTAGATTACACGAACCTAAGCTGTTGTCACCACCTCGTCTTATTCATATGCCAGCACCTCTCGAACCGTTAAACGAGACGCTCTCTGCGCTGGACCAAGGCTGGCCACTGCGCTGATAAGCACCGCAAGGACAAGCCAGCCGATCACGCCGGATAACGAATATTTGTAGGGTGGTGTGGTTAAGAACACTGCGTACCCGACCGCATTCGAGAGCGCTTTACCCACCGGAAATGAGGCCAGGATCGCAAGCGACCAACTCAGCAAGCCCACAGTCATACCTTCTATCAGGACCACGTGCCTTACATCCCGGTTGGAAGCCCCCACCGCGCGCAGCACTCCAATTTCTCGCGTGCGCTCAATCACGTTCATGCTCATCGTTCCTGCGAGTCCAAGACCTCCCACACTTGCCAGGATCCCGGCCATAATCAACAAGAAGACCAAAAGGATATCAAATACATCGGAAATATTCGCCAGCACGTCATTGCGCACATTGCCGGCGCTGCTCGGGATGCCTGCACTCTCGAATTGGTCTTCGAGGTCATCCGCAATGCGCCGCTGGGTAGAGATGTCGGCGATCGAATAGGGTGAGGTGCGCACACGCACCTCATCGACCTGATTCTGACGTCCTGTCAACTTGGTGAGGTAGCGGTAGCTTACATACCCAATCGCTGAGGTGATCTGCCGGGTCGTAATACCCACTACTTCAAACTCGCGTGTATAGCCGCCCAAATCGACTCGGATTGTGCTGCCGACGGTCAGCCATGGGGCATCATCCAGGACATCCTCGTTGATTACCACACCCACCGTATCCTCAGGGGTCAACCAGCGGCCCTGAGTGATGAACGGATCGATCGTTTGATCATCGTACGGCACGCCAATCAACTGAAGCTCACTTTCACCACTACCGTCCGGATGTTGAAGCCTGCCTCGTATATTGATGCGGCTTTCCACGAGGGTCACCCCCTCTACTCGCAGCGCCTCACGCTCAGCTGTGTGCTGATTGGTTTGCCCGCTAACACCAATCGCAACGTCGTAGAGCAGGTAGCGCGCCACCTCGTCGATCTGAACCCCCATCGATTCGCGCGTGCTGAACACGGCGATAAACATCGCACCGGCCAGGGTGAGCGTGGCCAGTGTAAATATTAATCGCGCTTTGCGCCGAAAGGTATTGCGAACCGCCAGAAGGACTGGCCTGCTGAGTGAATGAACCCGACTGATCCAATGCGTCACCGAGCCGGAGATTTGATCCCTGCTTACTCCGTATTGATAAATGGCATCGTATACGGAAATTCGGGTTCCGCTGATGATCGGCAACAGCCCAGCCACGACGGGGATCAACAGCCCGATGCTGACCTGAAGAATGACGACCTGTGCGGGTAGTGATACGGTGATGATGTCGAAATTCATGATGTCGCCAACAAAAGAAGCCAGCCACCAGGCACCCAGCAGTCCTGCAGGAATAGCGATGGCGAGCGCGATGAGGCTGAAGATCAACACATTAACAACATAGAGTGTGACCATCTGGCGTCGGCTGGCACCCACTGAACGCATCATACCAATTTGCTTGATCTGCTGCGTTACGATCGCTGAAATGGTGTTAATCACCAGCCCTGAACTGAGCAAAATTGATACGATGCTCATGGTGTGAAAAACAACTGCCATACCATCCAGTTGCCGCTCCGCCCAGTACTGCTCGGGAGCCGAAGAGGCAAAGGGCCCGAACGTTAGCCCATAGACGCGGTAACCCTCGGGTTCTAAAATCCTGTCGCGCACCTTCGCTGCAACTGCAAGCACGTGCTCGCTATCCGTACCGTTTTCCGAAACGATCAAGTCAAGGCGGTTGTAATACGGTCGGAACCCCATCCACGTAAGCGTCTCCATGTTTAGATATCCCTGGGAGATATCAAAGAAGCGCGGCGCAACGATGTTGAGATCGTGAACGACCCCGCTGACAACCAATTCATATTGTGTACCGTCACGAACCTCTACCGTGACACGGTCACCGGGTTGCACAGCGAGCAGTTCGGCGGTCATGCGCTCAAGCAGGATCTCGCGTCGCTCGGGCAACGAGCCCTGCTCCAGGGTGAATTCATCGACCCGCACGTCGTTAAGGTCCGGTATGGCGTGCAGACTGATCTCCTCCTCCGCAGAACTTTCAGAGAAGATCAGCTCCTGCTCCACTCGCCGCGCTGCCGCCCGGGCAATCTCCGGCATACCCTCGACCGCGCTCACGATGCTTTCGTCAAACGGTGACATATTAACCAGTACACTGTGTGGATGAGCTTTTTGGAAAGGGCCGTAGAGGTCGCGCTGGATCATAATCCAGCCATTCGACACCATCCCCACCGCGGCTACCCCAACCGCGATCGAAAGCACCACAAGCATGGTGCGCGGTTTGTTCGCCCACATGTCATTGAGAATTTTCCGCCAGCGCGCCTCTAAGTGGAACACTTTCGCTCCCGATCGTTAGGTTGCATATACATAGGCTCACATGGAGAGGATGACGCCGTCGGACATCTCAATGGTCCGTGAGGCCCGGCTTGCCAGTTCCTCATCGTGGGTGACCACAAGCAGCGTCTTGCCTGCCTCCACCAACGTCTCAAAGAGCCGGAAGATGGCGT
>JASFLN010000171.1:0-4746 GCA_050118075.1 Anaerolineales bacterium | reverse complement strand
GTTGTCCTGCAAGATGATGGCGGAATTCAGGGCAAGTGTGGTCGTACCAATACCGCTGCGTGTTCCAAGAAAAGCGACAATCTGTGCTTTTGCTTCAGGAGCAGATCGAGCTTGAGCAGAGCGCTGCAGTACCGCTTTGACATGCGCGGTGAGTTCGGCAGGGTGAGTCGGTTTGGTCAGATAGTCATCAACGCCTGCTTCAAAACCGGCGACCTTGTCGTCGACCATCGTCTTGGCGGTAAACATAATAATCGGAATATGTGCCAGTGAAGGGTCGGAGCGAAGACGTTTTGTGACCTCATAACCATCGAGGTCGGGCATCATCACATCGAGGAGAATCAGTTCGGGTTTAAGATCTTCAGCTTTCTCAAGGCCTATCGTTCCATTGCTGGCAACGGCAATTTCATAGCCCTGGCGCTCAAGCATTAAGCCGACAAGTTTCAACGTGTCGACATCATCATCAATGATCAGGACTTTTTCAGCCATAGAAGGCGCTCCATGCAGGAGTTAAAACGGTTAAGGCAGTTTAACATAAAGAAAGGTGCGGTACAAGAATAAGGAGTTGTGGCAGACAGGGGCAATGCTATAATGCGCTTCATGCATTCCAGCTGTGTCCTTGTGAGGGCATATGACGCTTGAATTATGGGGTTTCCAGGGTGGACCTTCTCTCCGGCTGCCACTCCACACAGTCGGCTATGTATTGTTAATCCTGGAAATAGTCTTTGGGGTGGGGCTGTTCTGGTTCAGTGGTGGTTTGCGGCGTATCAGGGCTAGATTGGAATGGATCTTCAGACAACCAGCATTCATCCTGCTTCTGTTGGCTGCCCCGCTCGCTGCGCGCATTTTTATCGTTGAGTTTTCGACTCCAGCAGCGCTTGTCCCGCCTGGAGTCCCTGCTGCTGTTGAAGGCCCAACATTTGCGATTTTTGGTGCGTTGCCCTGGATATTTGCCGCAGGTATGTTCGGTGAACTTCCAGCCATGCTCATCGCGTTTTTGAGCGGTCTCGTTACGGGAGCATGGGGGACACACAGCCTGCTTACACCACTGCACTATGTCATTCAAGCGGGTGTGGCAGCCTGGCTGATGAGACAGAATTACTCCGAGTTGCCTGCACGTGCAGCCAGGGTCCCGGTCGTGAGCGCGATGATCGGAGGGCTCGTTTACGGGGTTCTTCGCACGATTGAGCGCTATGCCTACAGCGGTGGTGGGTTTTACGACGGACTCGATTTCGCATTTTCACTTATGGGTGCGACTCTCCTCGCAGCGGTTCTGCACGCCGGTCTGGCGGGTCTGTTTGCGACCTGGATCAGGTCTACTGGCCGTGTCCCGTGGTTTCAGCCTCAGCAAACGATTGTCGGTCCTTACAACCGTTCTTTGGCATCCAGATTGCTCTCCCTCTTCCTGGTTCTGGGGATATTTTCCAGTGGTATTTTGCTCTACGGTGACTGGCTGCTTGCCCAGCGCTCGGCACGGGATTTGCTTGAAGGGCAGATGGTACAGATGGGTGAGCAGATCGGTGGTGCAATCCCTTTCTTTGTTCAGACCGGCCGGTCGATCGAGGCACAGTTAGCTGAAAGCTACGCCCGGGAACTCAACCAGGGCGAGATTTCCGAGGCGCGTCTGCAATCTACTGTGCGAAGCTATGCGTTCTTCCAGTCGCTGATTATCTACGATCGAGAATTGGAAACTGTATCAGCCTATCCCACGCAAGAGATCGTCGGTGAAGGCACGCCGTTCGAGCTGGGAGCTGCACTGGATTCTGTGCTGCTTGGTTTACCTCAGGAAGTGGTGCTGAGGCCTGCGCGCGATGGGGGTGCAGCCCGACTAGCATTTCTCGCACCGTTAACTCTACCGGATGGAGACGAACCGATCGGTGCGATGGTAGGCGTTACGGAATTAGATGCGAATCCTTATTTACTGCCCATCGTCGATCTGATCGAGGATATATCTCCTGGGCAGGCTTTCATCGTGGATGCACAAGGTACGATCCTGCTTCATACTAACCCTTCACGGGTTCTACAGGAGTTCGAAGCGGAGGCGAACTCTGCGGAAGAGGTCATTACCGATACCGCACCTGATGGTACGCGCAGAATGATTTACACGCATGCCATCGAGGGGTATCCATGGCAAATTGTGATCGTCACCCCACAGAGTGAAATTCAAAAAGTTGCCATTCGCATTGCCGCGAATTTATTCGGTGTGCTGGCGCTGGTTGGGGTTGTTTTCGTGCTTGCTATTTACCTTATCAGCCGGAGATTAACCCGACCACTGCGGATGATGGCTGGCGTCGCACAATCTATTGCACGCGGAAACCTCGAGCAGCCAGTCCTCGATAAGGGTGAAGATGAAATCGGTCAATTAGCTCTGTCATTTGAGCGCATGCGTCGAAGGCTCAAGGCGCGCCTGGATGAAATGAGCTTGCTGATGAACGCAAGCCAGGAATTTACACGCAGCTTTGACCTGTCCAGATCGCTGCCTCCGATCCTGGATGGGATTCGAGAGCTCACCGATGCTGATCTTGTACGCTTATCGTTAGAGCACCCCGAGACTTTTGAAAGTAGGCTGGAGGTTTACTCTGCCGGTGTTGACCCAGGAAATTGGGCAGCTTTGGATTCCCAGGTGCTTGCCCTTACGCGTGATAAGGGCCGCTTCACGCTCGAAAATCCAGGTCGAGCAAAAGCGGTTCTGAACATCGAAGCGCTTTCAGCACCGATTGAGGCCTTGAGTTCCATCCCTCTTCAAAATGAAGATGTATTCGTAGGTGCGCTCTGGCTTGGGTACCGACAGCCGCATGTATTCACGCCGGACGAACTGCGTCTGCTCTCGATCCTATCCGCGCAGTTGGGTGTCGCCGTTTCGAATACACGTTTATTCCAACGCGCCGAGCAGGAGAGACTGCGCTTGACGGCTGTGCTGGAGGCTACACCTGACGCGGTCATTCTTGTCGATCAACGCGACCGCATCTCCTTGGCAAATCCAGCCAGTGAAATCGTGCTCAATAAGGCGCCCGAAGAAGCACTTGGGGTGCCGATCGAGCAAGCTGTAAAACCGCAAAGTCTGCTTTCCCTGTTGATCGAACCGGGTTCGGAATCACGTTCCAGCGAAATTTCTTTGCCAAACGGACAGGTGCTCTACGCTTCAGTGTCAGATATCCCGGCGGAGGAAGAGGGAGCTTCGGGGCGTGTTTGTGTTCTCTGGGACATCACCCACTACAAGAAATTGGATACGCTCAAATCGGAATTTGTCTCCACGGTGAGCCATGACTTGCGGGCTCCGCTTACATTGATGCGCGGCTACGCCACGATGCTCACCATGGTAGGGGCGATGAACGAGCAGCAGAAAGAGTTTGTCAGCAAGATCCTCGGCTCTGCTGACCAAATGGGCGAACTCATTGAAAATCTGCTTGATCTTGGTCGTCTCGAGGCAGGTATTCGCTTGGACCTCGAATCGGTCCCGGTCGGTGATGTCATCCAATCGGTGTTGGATTCCTATCGTCCACAGGCGGTCAATAAGCAAATCGATCTGGAAGTGGAGCTCTCAGAAGAGATGCAACCGCTGGAGGTGGATACCACGTTGATCCGGCAAGCAATTGCAAATCTGGTGGATAACGCACTGAAATACACCCCTGCAAAAGGTGAGGTCAACATTACTGCTTTCCAGAGAAATGAGCGTCAGATCGTGCAGGTCCGCGACAGCGGTGTGGGTATCGCGCCGACAGATCAAGCCCGGCTGTTTGAGAAATTCTACCGAGCGCGCGGCCGTGCGACATTGAATGTGAAAGGTTCTGGTTTGGGCCTTGCTATCGTCAAATCCATTATGCAGCTGCACGGTGGTAAAGTAGCCGTGGACAGTAAGCTGGGTGAGGGAAGTGTGTTTACCCTTGAGTTCCCGATCCATCCGGAGGAGATTGTCGAACCTGAAGTAATCGAAGGCTAGGGAAGTCTAAAGCTTATTGACGTCAAGCTTTTAATTTTGCTATAATCCGACCAACAACTCAATATACTGCCGAAGGATCAGGAGGAGTAGGTCTCCTAGCGCTGATAGAGAAAGCAGGCCATTGGCTGAAAGCCCGCTGCAGCACAAAGGAATCGAAAGTCGCCTGACAGGCACGCCGAAGAAACCAAATCACCGGGATTAGAACGGCGCGGGTGAGCCCGATACAGCGAAGCCTGGATGTTGGTCCAGGCAGTGAGAGTGTATCCCAGTAATAGGATACGCAGTGAGGTGGTACCGCGGAGGCTTGACCTTCGTCCTCAGGGACGAAGGTTTTCTGTTTTTTAATATGGATTTACAGAGATCGAACCAGAAGGAGAAGCAGACTGATGAGCGAATATAAGCTGCCCAAGATCTATGACTACCAATCTGTGGAACAACGCTTATACGATTGGTGGGAAGATCAGGGTTATTTCAAACCTGAGATCATACCTGATCAGAAGCCCTACGTGATTTCCATGCCGCCGCCAAACGTGACCGGTGAACTGCATCTCGGGCATGCGATGTTCGTTTCATTGGAGGACATGATGATCCGCCACGCTCGTATGCAGGGGCGTCCGACGCTCTGGGCCCCGGGGACGGATCATGCCGGTATTGCAACTCAACTTCAGGTGGAAAAGTATCTGCTCCGAACGGAGGAGGTTACCCGCGAGGAGATCGGCCGCGATGCGTTTGTTGAGAAGACGTGGGAATGGAAGGAAAAATATGGTGGCATTATCCTGCAGCAGCTGCGGCGATTAGGGGCTTCATGT
>JASFLN010000170.1:0-4746 GCA_050118075.1 Anaerolineales bacterium | reverse complement strand
CCACGGCGCTGGCCTGACGAGCGATATTCTCTAATAGCTGCTGATCCTTGGATGAGAGCGGTTCACCAGGCGCACGCGCAGCCACACTTAACCAACCGATCGATTCACCCTGATAGCTCAAGGGGAATTTTTCAAGCCGATCGCGCGGCACACCATAGCTGGTAATCGTCTCCCCTTTATCACCCCATTTAATCGCAACATAGGGAAGCTTGAGAGTTTGGGCGATGGTCTGCACAATAGCGTCGATCGTGGATTCCGGTGTTCCGGTCTGCTCAAGTTGCCTACCAAGTTTCGCCAAGACCAGGGTTGGGTCGTCGCGCTCCCCATACATTAATCGGTTCACAACACCCTGCATGTGATTGCGTAGAGGTTGGAAAAGAACGGCCGCAAGACCGGTTGCAACGATGGGCATCCACGTGCGGTTCGTTGTGCGGAAGAACAGACTCAGACCCCCGACAAGAAGTCCGTAAATTATGATCACAGTCCCTGTAAGCGCTGTATAGACCAATGTACGGTTGATGACCTGATCGATATTCCATAAGTGATAGCGAGTGGTTGCGATCGTCAGAGCAATTGGGATGATGCTTAAGGAGAGCCACCAACCCAACTCACTAAGTCCTGTCCACCATGGGACCCGCTGACCGGGTTCAAGACTTGTCAGGTATAGATAGGGGACGCTGGAAATTGCCATGTATAGGATCCATAGGCCGAATCCAAGCACCGCCCACTTCGTCTGCTGACGCTGCTCGCTATTTGAGACATGTCTATACCGGTATATTTGGGCATAGATACCTAGAATCATAAAAAGAACAAAGCCAGTGGCAGCTCCAGTAAATAGGATGGGGTAGCGGGCGAAATTCGTCGCATTAAGCTCTGGCAGAAACAGAAATGAGATCCCCCATGGAATCGAGATGTAGAAAGCCCAACGCGTCCAGGAAGGGACAAAGCGGCCATCAGGAAACAGCATTAAAAGTGTGACAGTGGGGATACCCAGGAGTGTCCCTTGGATTGCAACTGTAAATGAGACAGTGCCCAACCAGTAATCCGCCAGGTGTTCCAGTGGGCCAGCCATGACGATCGCATAAACGAGAAGGTATGCAGAAAGAGCAGCTGGGAGCGGTGAGTTAAACCGCTGACGGTAAAGCAGCCATGCGAGTAGAAGGGATAACAGGGCTGAGACCAAGGAGGCTACCCCTCCCAGTACCGCAAAAATTTGATCCAGCGCGGTCATCTGTTCCTCGGGTACATGGGCAAGCTGTCCTTCAAAGCGCTGTATGTAGCCGGGAAGGGATACGATCAGCATTATGATCGCTATAATCGCCAGCGACACCCATAGGATCCGGGCTGGTTTGGTCCAGCGAATGTCTTTAGAGTTGAATCGAGCGGAGATCGTCATTTAGTATTCATTCGCCACATTCTCTCTTTGGCAGGTGGTGTTATTTTACACCTATTTGGTCCGATTTGAAGATTTGGCGGACCGAAACTCGGATGCCCGACACCACAGCAAAGGAACCTGGGTAAGACCATAGAAAACATGGGCAGAATAATGGCGCAGTGACTGCTCAGGGTAGAAAGGCCATATTGAGAGAGGCAGAACAGATAGCCCGGCACCTACCACCAATTGGATGGCAGCCCATAATATAAACAAACCTGTCCACAACCGCCGGTACACCGGCTGAAAATACCAGCCGGATAACAGAATGATGTATATGCCGGTAGGTATCAAATATTCCGGCCGTAGAAGTGACATCCTCGGTAATTCAACCCAATTGTGAACGATCATGCCCAGCCAGGAAATCAACCCGTAGCTGATAAAGATGAGTTGGGAAGCGAACGTATGTCGATTAAACATCGTTCCTTCACCTAACTTTCCATAAGTACCAGCATGGAGTGCCAGATGCCTTGCATGTGGAAAGGTAGTTGCTGCCAGCTGTCCCCGTAATCTGACGAATGCCAGACCTGCCCTTTTTGCAGACCGGCATAGAGTTCACCCGTTTTTCCGGGGACTGTTATCAAGGTCGTCGGTGTTTCATGCAGTGGATGCGCTGTCCAGCCGATAGGTTCCCAACCCGCACCTCCAGACGAGCGGTACAGGAACACGTCTGGGTGATCACCAAATGCGTTAAATGGGGATTTACCGACACATACATACCAGACCTCGGGTTTGAGCGGGTCCGCAGCACAAACGATGCCGTAGGAGGCTGCCAGGCCGCGCGGCACTTTCTTCCAGGTAAGGCCTCCATCCATAGTGATAGATACACCACCACCAGTCCCGCCAGCCTCATAAGCCCAATCCCCATTCAGATGGTGGAATTTTAATGAGTGGCAATCGCGCAGAGAGCCTCGAAGATGGCGGGACCAGCTCTGACCGCCATCCGTACTCCGTACAACTGCACCGAATTCTACGCCTGCCAGCAAAACATCTTTCTGCGTTGGTGAGGGTGCTATGGCGATGATGTACGGTCTTCGGTCGGGTGGTTCGGCGGGTGAAAACCACCACCAGCGGTTGGGTATATCCCGGAAGCCCTTCAGTTCATTCCAGGTAGCTCCACTGTCGGTAGATCGAAAGAGCAGCGCGGGTTTCGATCCAGCGTAGATGATGGATGCATCATGGGGACTAACCGCAAGGGATTTTACGATCTGGCCTTGCATGCCAGCCGCTTTCCAGGTCAAGCCCTTATCTGTTGAGCGGTAAACTCCATCTTCCTTGGTGCCTGCATAGAGGATGTTCGAATCGGATGGGTCTTCCTCCAGGCAGGTCACATCAACTTCTGGAAGCATTGTCTCCACCACCCAGCTTCCATTCGGTCGTTCTTCGGCGCGGTGGATCCCTTTGTCAAAGCAGGCGAGGATAACCCTCCTGGCAGTCATTTCATACCTCCTGGTTGATGGTTCCTAAATTATTGGCGAATGTAAAAGCCCAGATCGGGTAGGCAAATACCAGCCCGGCGAAAATATGCAGGGCAAGACCTTTTGGCAAGCGGGCATCATCTCTTCCAAGCCTCTCGATCAAGACGAACCACACAGTACCCACCAGGAATGCTGGGATCACCCAAACGACCTGTTGACGGAACGGCATGACTCCGAACACGAGCAGCGTTTGGAGCACAATCACGCTGAGAAACCCAAATAATCCAATTGCTAATGCGGCGGTATTCAAGCGCCCCGCGCGTGGTCCTAGTTTCCGGTGAATGAAGAACATGATCGGAAGCAGCAAAACATAATGCAAGATGACAGCGACATCATTAAGAGGTCCGAATATGGGCACACCGGAATAGAAGATCACCAAGAAGATCAATCCCGCAGCAGCAAGGATGCCACTTGCATAGGCGCTCCAGATAATCATCCGGGTCTCTACAGTTGGAGAAGCTGTGATCGTTTTGATCGAGTTTTGCATCTATAACACCCTTGATGGCTAGGTTTATTGAGGCGTAAGGGGAGGTTGTTTCCGACTCCCCTTACGCCGGTTCAAGCTCTAATTACGCGCTTGCTTGCGAAGGTATATTTGCATCATCGATGGAAACCGGTCGCAAGGCAGCCAAGCCGGCAAAAATCACAGCCGGGATGCCGAGGACGATATTCGACCAGATGATGATCTCACCGACCGGCCAGCCTGTAGGACAGGGAGACGGGCATAACGTGACCACGGTTGAGAACGCAAAGACCAGCAGTAAGGTAGCGAACGCGAAATTAGCGACCATCGCGCCTCTGCTGAAACGGGCGCTCGCAGCATAAAGTGCGTAGATCCAGCCGCCAAACATTACCAGGTTGATCAACGTGGCAAAGCCAGAGGTGATCGCTGAGAAGCCCATCTCGTTATATACGTACTGGTAGTCAAGGAAGGTACGTGCGAGCATCGCTAGCAGAGCTGCATATGAGAAACCAACCGCAAAGCGCCATATTTTTCTATTTGATTCCAAGATAGATCTCCTATTCGACTGGTTCAAGACTGCTCAAATACATCCACAACGCTTCTAACTCAACATCTGTCATGGCGTTGGAGATCGGCCAGGGCATCACGCTGGGGTCGAGAGTCTTCCCTTCCGGGGTCAGCCCTGTATGCATCGTGTTGATGAATTCTGCCTGGGTCCAATTCCCAAGATCGCCGGCTGGTGTCAAGTTCGCCGCTTGAGGGGCATCCGGTGGGCTACCGGGGACCGCTCCACCCGAAAAGTCGGTTCCATGGCAGCCCATACAGCTGGTCGCCATGTACGCTCCGAACTCAGCATTTGCGAGCGCTTCGGGCGCCGCAGGCCTAGGTGCATCGTGATCAATAATCTCTGCCGCAAGCGGTGGTAACTGCCCCATGGCAATTAGAATTCTTCCTAGTGGCCCGAAACTTGGCTCGGGTTGGACGCGATCAACCGGTGACAGGCTGTTGATGTAGGCGATCAATGCACCTACGTCTTCGTCGCTCAAAACGTTATATTCTACGGAAGGCATGACGACCAGTCCATGACCCTCTGCATCAATCCCGTTTCGTATTGCGCGCAAGTAATCCGTGTTTGTGTAGTACTGGCCCACACCACCTTCGCCGGCAGTCAGGTTCGTGGCGTAGATTGTGCCGATCGCTGGATCGGCGAGTAATAAATCTCCCCCAAGATCAGCTCCATGGCAGTCCGTGCAGCCGCGGATCGTAGCAAGCCTCTGGCCTTCTGCGATGATCTTCGGTTCCGATGAAATCACGATCGAACCTGGATCTACGCTATAGGTCTTATTGAGGCGGGACTCAGTCGAGGTATACAC
>JASFLN010000169.1:0-4747 GCA_050118075.1 Anaerolineales bacterium | reverse complement strand
AAAGACTGGGGTTTAATGCGCGCCCGCTCGCGTGGACTGGACATGCAGGAAATACTCTAGCTCAAAATGGCTATACTCGACTTACCCAACCGGAAAAAACCGTATGTGATGGCGCACCGTGGCAACCGGGTGCGTTACCCGGAGAACACGCTTTCCGCATTCAAACAGGCAATTGAAGACGGTGCCGATATCCTCGAAACCGATCTGCACCTGACCGCTGACGGCGAAATAATCTGCATCCATGACTCCACAGTAGATCGCACCACCGATGGAAGTGGCCGAGTCGATTCGATGACACTCCGCCAGATCCGTCAGTTAAATGCCGCCGCAAGAGACCCCAGCCTTCCAGCGGAACCCGTGCCGACACTTACAGAACTGGCAAATTTGATCCCTTCAGATATGGGCCTGGCGGTTGAACTCAAGGACAAAGCCTTTTTTCAGCCCTCCAAAGCTAAACAGATCATCGGGGTATTGAAGGAAACCGACATCTACTCCAGGTCGGTGGCGCTCTCCTTCCATCGAGAGCACCTGGATGCAGTCCATAAAGCTAATTCCACGTTTCCCTTAGGTCTGATCACAATTTCCACCCCATACCCGGTTTCAGGGTTCCAGATGATCGGCCCTTTCTGGCCGTTGCTCATCCTAAACCCTAGTTACGTGTGGTGGGCTCACCTACAAGGGCAAGTAATTTGCCCCCTAGACCCGGCCCCTGAAGCGCGACTCTGGTACTATCGCTTTCTGGGCTGCGACGCAGTGCTTTCCGATGATCCAGGTAAAACCTGCCGCGCTCTAAACCGTGGTTTGTGAAGGTTGCTATGATTGACATCCGAGGAGATCGCGATGCCGGTAGACAGCTTTAAATTTCTCCCCCGTCTGATTGAGATGTTTTACAAGATGACCGAGGTTGAGACTCCAGGACAGACCCCCTGGAACACGTTGAAAAAACCTCTGGAAGAATCGACATTTGCCTTGGTCACCTCAGCAGGCCTTTATAACCTGAGAGAAGACCCGCCTTTCGACATTGAACGAGAGCTGCGCGAACCGACATGGGGCGATCCAACCGCACGAGAGATCCGCTCGTCAATCTCAAAAGATGATCTCGCCATCAGCCATCTCCATCTCAATACCCAACCGATCCTCGAGGATCCAAATATTGTGATGCCATTCGAACGTTTCCAAGAACTGGAGCATTTAGGCGAGATCGGAGGACTTGCAGAGACAAACTTCTCCCTCATGGGATACCAGGGATTCCCACCGGACACATCCACCTGGTCTGATGTAACCGGCAAACAGATTGCGGATCACTTCAAATCAGAGGGGGTAGATTGTGTCCTCTTAACCCCTGCTTGACCAGACTGTGCGATTAATGTGCCCGTGATGGCACGCACACTGGAAGCAGCAGGGTTTTCTACGATCCTGGTCACGATGATGCCTTACTGGGCACAAAAAATCGGCACCCCACGGACACTGGCGGTCGAGCACCCTTTTGGTCATACACTGGGCCGACCCGGTGATCGAGAAGGCCAATTGAAAACCATCCGGGAGGCACTTCGAGCGCTTCAATCCATTCAAAAACCCGGGACAATCCTGCATTCAGACTCACAGTGGCCGATACCGATCGAGGCAGCAATCAAAGCCTGGCAGCCGAGCGAGCCGTCACCAATCATTCGGGAATTGCGTCCCAAATTCCGTCAAATGCTGCGAGAGCATCGCAAGAAATAAATTCCTATCTGAAAGTTCTCCCGGCTTATCCTCGCTGCCTGCCTGCACAACTTGTCCACCTCATCGTTCCGGATGTAAATTACGGCCTGGGTGAAGACTCTTTTCTCGCTCATTCAAGGAGTTGCATATGCGTCGTCCAGCTCTGACACTTTTGCTAACGATCTCTATCCTTACCGCTTGTCGAGCGACGTCACCTGAGGCACAACAGACAACCTCCCCTACTGAACCGCCGAAGATCTTGATCAGTGAGGTCCTGGCAGGTATCGAAGGTAACAACAATTATGAATTTCTTGAGCTGTTCAATGACGGGCAAACGCCGGTAAATTTGCAGGGTTGGACATTGTGGTACCAGCTTCCGACAAACAGCGAGCCTCAGCTGCTCTTCTCCTGGGAGCAGTCCACATATATACCAGCAAACGGTCACTACCTACTTGTACGCTCTGGAGAATATGTTGGCATTGCGCCCGATGGCAGTTTCTCGCAGAGCTTAAACACATCCGGCGGAAATATTTGGCTGCAGAATGATCAGGAGCAGCCAGTGGATGCACTGGCATGGGGCAATGCTTCGGGGATGTTAGGCGAGGGGGATCCCGCTCCTGAAATGGGCAACGGCATCGCACTTGAAAGATTTCCCGGCGGTAAAGCAGGAAATGGGCAGGACACGGATAACAACCGGGCCGACTTTTCCCTCCAATCCAATCCAAAACCACAAAATGTCACCGCTGCGCGAACGCCTGGAGGGGATCAGCCAATAAAAGTAGACATCCTGCTGCCTGATCGGGTCGAACCAGGACAGGATTTTTATTTACACCTCCAACTGCAGAACCAATCGGATGGCGAGCTACTGAACCTGCGCGTGGTTGTACCACTGCCGGAGCAATTGGATGTCTCACCACTTCAAAAAGATTTTAATGTCGAGGCTGGAAAGGCGATCTGGCTGATCGATCGTATTGATCCGCAGGAAACACTCGAAGCCTCACTCGCACTGACAGCCCCCTGGACCTATTTGACTCTTGACTTTACAAACATTCACGTTGAAATCTCCACACTGGAAGATTTTTCTTTTGCTGAGACGCGCCTGGTCGACATTCAAGGCGGCACCATACCGATCGCGGTCGCACGGGATCTCGTAGGCTCAGAAGTGATCGTTGAGGGTGTGGCGACGATGTTCACAGGCGGATATTTCGCCGGCTCGGGCAACGTAAAATTTTATCTAGAGGATGAGACTCACGGAGTACAGGTCTGGGTGCCTTCCGGTGAAGGCAGCCTGGACATAACGATAGGCGCCAGGGTGCGTGTGCGCGGTCTGATGGATGTCTATCGTGGCGCCCATGAGCTCGTGACGGCTACACCTGAGGACGTTGAGGTTATCGAGCTGGGCGAACCGCCGGATGCTCTTGAAGTACCCATCCAGCAGGCTGTCCATGATGAGGGCACGCTGCCCGGCCGATTGGTATCCATGCAGGGCACCGCCACGAGAGTGGAAGAGTTCAACTACAGCTATGAGATCGATCTTGTCGATGAAACTGGCAACCTGATCACACTCTACATCGATAAATTGACCGAAATACCCGGAGAGTTCTTCGAAGCCGGCCGCCAGTATGAAGCTACTGGCATCCTTGAAAGCACGGATGACCGTATTCAGCTTTATCCGCGCATCGTCGAGGACCTGCGCGAGGTCTTCCCGGCGACAGTTCGCATCGAGGTGGAAGCGCCTATTACGGTCATCCGCAATCAGCCGTTCGAAATAATATTCAAGGTTCATAACAACACCTTCAATCCCGCAACGGGTCTGGAGTTATGGCTCGACATCCCTGCAGAACTCAGATTGATTCAAGCGGAAGACAAAGCTGAACGGACCGACAATTCAATCCGTTGGTCATTGCCGGAAATCCCACCAAATGGCGGATCGCTAGAGCGGGTGGCGAGCTTCGTGACCAGCACCTCCTTAGAATCAATCCGATTGGAGGACTTCGGACTTCGGTCTCCCTCTGGCGCGCAAATCAACCCAGAAGCACCGGTCCAGATCTTTCTCGGGGAGAGCGTGCCAATCTGGGCTATTCAATGGGAAGGGGATTCCTCGCCACTCAAGCTGAAAAACCTGAAAACCCGCGGCGTGGTAACAGGCATCTTTCCGGAGCTCGGTGGCTTCTGGATACAAAATACCGAACCTGACGACAACCCAGATACATCCGAAGGGCTTTTTATCGCCATAGAGAACCTTAACCTGGAGATCGAAACAGGCTGTTACGTCGAAATTGAGGGGCAGGTGCGGGAAATATCTTCACAGACACAGCTCCAATTGGTGAACCCCGAATCGATCCAGATCCTGAATACAAACCAGATGCTGCCACTCGCCGTCAGCTTGGACCCACCTCGCAATACGGAGGCCGCGCGCGAGTATTACGAGCATTTTGAAGGTATGCTTGCGGAGGTAGACGAACCTGCTGTTGTCGTCGGCCCCAGCTCCCGCTACGGAGAGTTTGTGCTCGTCCTGGCCAAGCACGACACAACCCGGCTCTACCATGGCGAAGAAACCGGATGGCTGATCCATGTTGACGATGGCTCAGAGATCGCTCATAACGACCGCTCGACGCTGCCGTATGCATTATCCACCGGTGACCGCGTGTTTGAGGTGCGCGGGCCGTTGGCCTACACCTATGGGAATTACAAAATCGAGCCCCTTTCGCCACCACAATTTGAAGCGCAGCCCGTCACCCTGCCAAGTCTAGACCTTCCGGATGAAAGTTCATTCAGCGTGATGACGTGGAATGTCGAGAACTTGTTCGATATCCTCGATCCTCACCCAGCGGACCCCCCACGCCCTCGCAAGGCCGAGTATGAGCTCCAATTGACCAAAATTGCGAACACCATCCTATCCGCTGAAACACCTGTGATCATCGCATTCCAGGAAGTGGAGCAGATCGGCATTCTTGAAGATCTCGCTGTACACCCACTGCTTTCCGAATTTAGATATATGCCGTACCTATTGGAGGGGAGCGACAGTCGAGGCATCGATGTAGGA
>JASFLN010000168.1:0-4757 GCA_050118075.1 Anaerolineales bacterium | reverse complement strand
TCACAATCCAGCCGGCACGACGTTGAGTGAAGAGCGGCGCAATCTGTTGGTCGAGATCGCCCGTGAGCATGACCTCATCCTGGTGGAGGACGATCCGTATGGCGAACTGCGCTATGAGGGTGAAGATCTGCCCCCGATCTTCAGGCTTGCGCCGGAGCGGACGATCTACCTGAGCACGTTCTCAAAGACTCTCGCTCCCGGCATTCGTCTGGCATGGGTGGTCGCCCCCAAACCGTTGATCCAACGTCTAGTGCAGGCAAAGCAGGGTGCCGATCTACACACAGGCACATTTGTCCAGATGATCGCCAATGACATTTGTCAGCGCGGCATTCTCAAACAGCATGTCAAACGCTTGCGCCGTGTCTACCACGAGCGCCGTGATACCATGCTGGACGCGATTGCGGAACACTGGCCCAGCGAGGTGAAATACACACGCCCTGCGGGAGGGCTGTTCCTCTGGCCGCGTATGCCGGCAGGCATCAACACCAAGGATTTCTTTGAAAAAGCGATCGAAGAAAAAGTGGCCTACGTTCCAGGATATGCGTTTTATCCGGAGGGAGAAGGTGAACACCATGCCATGCGGCTTAACTTCTCGAACGCCTCCGAGGAGATGATCAATGAAGGGATTTACCGCATGGGTATAGCTTTGAAGAAGGAATTGGCATAGAGTATAGTTTATTCCTAATCGATGTTCGCTGAAGGATACCCATGACCGATAAGGATTCGGGTTGGGAAGCACTCTTCAACCCCGAAGACGATTTTGATTCCAAAGTGGAGGCAGGAGCGCTGCGCGGGCAGCCACAAAGCGCCAATGTGGAGCGTTATCTTCAACTTCCAGGCGTACGCGGGGTCATTCAAGTCAGTCTGGATGGGGTGGTACTTCACCATAATCTTCCCGGCGATATTCAATACTATACTGCACTGAGCGCCACAGTCGGTTCGGCCGCACGGCAGGTGGAGCGCATATTGGGATCCGGAGGTTATGAGTATGCGGTTATCCGTCTGACTTCTGATGCGTACTCCACGATGGTCTTCCGTGAAGGAAAAACCTTTATTGGCCTGCTCCTTTCAGGCGAGATCGCTCCTACGCATATTGTGACGAGACTGCGTGATCTGAACTCAGGGAGTCCTGAATGAAGGAACTGCTGGATGAACTGGTCAGCCGCAGTGGTGTTCAAACAGTTTTCGTCTGCGATAGAGATGGCCGGTTGCTGGCTTCTACAGTAAGTGATGCCCAGCATGCACGAAATCTTGAGCCACTGAGTGATATTGTCGGTCGGACAAATTCAGCGTTGCGCTCGTTGAAGCACGGTGAGTTGGCGGAAATGGAATGGGTCTATGCTAGCGGCCGTGTCCTGATTCGTGGTGTTGGTGATCATTTATTGTGCTTGATTTGCGAACGTTCGATCAACTTGCAGCTGCTTTCGATGAAAATAGAAAAGGTTCAGGAGAGCATTCTCTCCGCACTCGGGTCGCAAGCACGACAACCGTCTTCTGAAGACATTCAGAAGTTAAAAAGCGCGATGGTCGCTGTGGCACAAGAACTGCTGGCCGAACATGCCGAAAAGGTTGTTGCGTTATTAATCAGCTCTGAAGATAGCCTGACCGGTTTGGAGCGTGCCAGCGAGCAGGCAGAAAAAGTGACCCGTTTGTTTATCAACCGCAAAAAAGCAGATGAGATGGGGGCGCGTATGCAGGCGTTGCTCGATGCATATCGCTGACCTACGGGAGGTCGATGATGCAGATTGTGCTCTATATCCTGGCAGGACTGGCTATCCTGGTGATGCTGTATAACACCTTGCTGACATTCCAATTAAAGAAAAAGATCATTGGGGGTGAGGTGGGGGCACGCTGGAATTTGCTAAGTGTCCTCGTGCTCATATTCCTATTCGCGTTTATCCTCTCACCTCTTCTTCTGCTGTTCGACGTGCCGGTGGAATATCTGCTTTTAGCGGTTTTTAGCGTATTTTTCCTCGGGGCGGTTTTTGTGGGTCTCGTCGTGCGCGTTGTGCGTGACGTTCTACAGGTTATGGACCTGCTTGGAGATTAAGATTCCCGTCATTGATCAATTCACAAGGACCGTCCTTGTGCCCCAGACTAGGCGTTGAATTAAGCCTAAAGATAGTGAAAAATTTCACGACACAACTTATAATAATGGAAAGTCAGATCATAAGAACAGGAGTGTAGGAATGAAGAGCGACGCCAAACTAATCGCTGCGTTGAATGATCTCTTGTCCGATGAATTAACTGCGGTCAATCAATACATGTTGCATTCGGAGATGTGTCATCACTGGGGCTATCACGAGCTCCACGAGATGATTGAGAAGCGCGCCATTGACGAGATGAAGCATTGTGAGCAGCACATCAGCCGCATCCTTTTCCTTGAAGGTATGCCCGATATCATGAATTACAAAAAGATTTCGGTTGGAAATGATGTCAAAGCGATGATTGAAAATGACACTGCTTTGGAGCTCGAGGCAGTAAAAGCGTACAATACAGTCATTGCGCTTGCAGGTGAGCTAGGAGACGAATCGACCGCGGATTATCTGGTTGCCATCCTCACGGAGGAAGAAGGACACGTCGACTGGGGTGAAAAGCAATTAATCCAGATCAAGCAAATGGGGATCGAGAACTACCTTGCGATGATGGGCGCTGAAGAATAAGTTTGGTTTTTTGCGCTTCTAAATTTCCTGGTGACTATTTGAGGCGGCGCTTAACAGCGCTGCCTTATTTTGTGGATGAATATCCGGATAATGCGCGTTGCCAATATAATGGCGCAAGATGGACAGCATAAGGGGTTTGAAGCGCGTAGTTGTGGTTGGCACCAGCTGCGCTGGGAAAACGACGTTTGCAGCGGAGCTCGCGAGGCGACTGCAGGTTCCACATGTCGAGCTAGATCAGCAATATTGGCTTCCAGATTGGCAAGCACGACCAAAGGATGAATTTCGACGTCTAGTCCGGAAAGCAACGGAGGCTGAACGCTGGGTCGTTGATGGCAATTACAGCAAAGTCCGGGATATCGTTTGGCCGCGGGCAACCTCCATCGTGTGGTTGGACTATTCGTTTCCAGTGGTCTTCGGCCGTGCGCTGCGACGCAGCCTACGACGCATTATCAATCGTAAAGAACTTTTTTCTGGAAACCAAGAGACGTTCCGAAAGACGTTCCTGGCTCGTGAATCAATCTTGCTCTGGGTCCTGAAGACTTATCACAGGCGCCGTAGGGAGTATCCCGAATTGTTCGCTAAACCAAGCTATACTCACCTGGTAGTCCATCGATTGCTCAAGCCAACATCTGCCAGTCGATTCTTAGGGCAGGTCACCGCTCAGACTGCGCAGCAAGGTGGAGGAGGTTCAAGCAAGCATGGCGCGTAATTACCCCCGCTGGTTGCTGCGTCTCCTCACACTTCCACCCCAGTTCTTGTACCGTATTGGATTGGGACCAATTCTGGGGCGTAAAATACTCCTGCTTACCACAAGGGGGCGCAAATCGGGACTGCCGCGCACAACACCATTGCAATATGAACAATTAGGTGATTCCTTTTTTGTCGGCTCAATGCGCGGCGCAAAAGCGGATTGGTATCAAAATCTGGTCGCGGACTCAGAAGTGAGTATTCGAGTCGGTCGGCAGAAAATTCGGGGTCGGGCCATACCGATTGAGGATCAGGATAGAGTATATGAATTTGTTCGCTTCCGATTGGAGAAGAGTCCACGTATGATCGGAGCTATTCTGCAGCTAGATGGGCTTTCAGCGGACCCAGGGGTAGATGAGCTTAGAGAGTATGCCCGCAGCCTGACGATGGTGGAGATCCAACCCCATTTCGACGCCGACCAGACTCCAACCCGGGCTTCGGAGGAAAACGATGCGTGAGAAGCGAAGGACTTCATTCAACTGGACGGCTTGGGTCTACTGGATTCTGGTGACCACCTTCGGGTGGCTTGTGGGTTGGGTGTTCCTGGGCGAGCTTTGGATTGGTTTAACCCTTGGGATAGGCCAATGGATTTTAATCCGCTCGCGGGTTAAGGACAGCTACTGGTGGGTGATCGCCAGCATGCTGGGGTGGGCGGCCGGGCATCTGCTTGTGATAAGCTGGTTGCCGGTCGGTCTGCGAGAGTGGGCCGGCTTGCCGATCGGTTTAACCCTTGGAGCGGCGCAGTGGCTTGTGGTACGGAGAGACATGCCGCGTTCCGGATGGTGGATTGTGATAAATGCGCTCGGCTGGTTGCTAGCGATGACCGGGGTCTTGGGTGGATCGCTGGTTGGAGCGGTGGCAGGCGCAGTGACGGGGGTCGCGGTAGCGTTGTTTCTTGAGATGCGGATGGAAAACACACCAGAAGTGGAGCGCGACTGATGTTTCAGGCCATTTCTGAGCTGTGATCCTCAAGGAACATATACTGGCAAACACCCCACTTTGTATTCCCCTTTGCTCGTTTTCTCTACGGTGCAATCAAATTGAGAAACCGGGGGCATCTCGGTTTCGGTCGCACCACAGCAGGGTCCGAGCACGAAAAGTGTGCCGTCAGGATTAGAGAATTCCAACGTAAATTGGAAAGATCTCTCCCCCGTCTCGTTCGCGTAGACGATCGAGCGTACCGGCAGGCACATCAACTGACGAGAACAAAGCGCTTCAAATAACATCGCAGGGGTAGCAGGATCGACATCAGGATTCCATTCTGCCAGCAGGTCGAGTTCACCCCCGTAAAGATCGGAGGCGGTGTCGTAGTCTCCGGTGTTTAGAGCGTCAAAATATACGCGGAGC
>JASFLN010000167.1:0-4767 GCA_050118075.1 Anaerolineales bacterium | reverse complement strand
GTGACCGATCACTTCGTCATCCAGGGTGAAGGTCAATACCTTGTAATGGACTTTATTCAGGGAATCGACTTACGCGAGCGACTGGAAAAGGATGGCTCCATTTCCGAGACGGTGTGCCTGCCCTGGTTCCTTGACATTTGTGACGCGCTGGCTTATTTGCACAGTCGTACACCTTCGATACTTCACCGAGATATCAAGCCGGGCAATATCAAGATCATGCCTGATGGTCGAGCGATGCTGGTTGATTTTGGATTGGCCAAAGTTGTCGAGACAGGCGGCACGACAACGACCGGCGCGAAGGCGATGACGCCTGGCTTCTCGCCTCCAGAACAATATGGAACCGGAAGGACGGATGCGCGCACGGACGTATACTCGATGGGCGCGACGCTGTATGCAGCGCTGACGGCTGCGATTCCGGAAGATTCGCTTGAGAGAGCAATGGGTCGCGCTGATCTCACTCCGGTGCGTAAGCGCAATCCTAAAGTCAGCCCAGGTCTCGCCCGGGTGGTGGCAAAAGCACTCTCCGTAGACCCCGTTGACCGCTACCAGTCCATCCCTGAATTGGCGGCGGCATTGGGATCATCGACCCGGGCAACAAACCCCACCGTCGTGCGCAGTTATCCCAATCTGCAGCGTACGATCGTGCCCGAGGAGACCGAGCAAACCCTGCCAGTGGCTGAGTTCGATGAACAACCATCGAAACCCAAGTCAAGGCGCAGGCAGATTCCGGTCCGCTGGGTCATTGCTGCGCTTGCAGTTGCCTTATTGGTTGTAGGTGGGGTCTTGGGTGGTCCGAGGCTCGCGCCCGTACTTGCAGCGGTCTTTAGTTCATCCCCTCAAACTGAAACCCCTGCTCCCATGGAGACCCGCGCTGAGTCTGGCGAAGAGGCGGCTCCAACGGCCTCGGCTGTTCCTACCGATACGGCTGCTCCACCAACTGAACCACCAACAGAGGCGGCAGCGGTGGTGGTCACACCAACTGGATCTGGACCGTCAACCGCAACTCCCACTGGCGGTGGCATCGGTCAGATTGCCTTCGCCTCTAACCGCTCCGGGAAAACCCAGATTTACCTGATCAACATCGACGGCACCGGCATCCAGCAGCTGACGAGTCTGAATGATGGCGCTTGTCAACCAGCCTGGTCGCCTTCCGGGGAGCAGCTGATCTTCACCTCACCCTGTCGAATAAACCAGGATATATACCCGGGATCCAGCTTGTGGCTAATTGAGGTTGATCGTGCAGGCAACACCTCTGACCCGATCCAGCTGCGAACCGCTCCGGGCGGTGATTTCGACCCCGCCTGGGATCCAAACGGTGGACGCATCGCCTTCACCTCACTGCGGGATAATCGTCCACAAATCTACCGCATGAATCTGGATGGCACTGAATTGGTCAACCTCAACGATGATCTGGCTCAGAACCGACAGCCGTCATGGTCTCCGACCGCGACGCAGATCATCTTCACAAGTGCACGCAGCGGGCAGACCGAGCTATGGCTTATGCCCATCGATGGTGGTGAGGTCCAACGCTTCACACCGGGAATCGGGGGAGAGGATACGTACGCTTCCTGGTCTCCGGATGGGACATTGGTTTTATTTGAGCGCTTGATCGACAATTTCTCTCGCTTGATTGTCGCCCCGTTCGAAGATCGCGGCGCGCGGACATCGCGCGTCTGTCCGCAGGGTGACTACGCTTCCCAACCGATGGCAGAACCCAGCTGGTCCCCCGATGGTCAATGGATTATTTTCGAGACATGGCCAGATGGTGCCAATCACAACATCGCTATTACGCGCTCCAACTGTTCTAACTACGGATTGGTGACGAGTGACCCCGGTCTTGATTTCGATGCTGATTGGCGGCCATTCCCCTGAAGCAGATCGTCTGGTTGACCACAGGGAAGTCAGATCATGCAAGGTCAAGATGTGAGAAGTGTCAGGTGTCACATTGGAACTCTGTACTTGCCCAGCCTTCTACCAATCATGCATAATCATTGTGCAGGTTAGCACTATTCGTCGCTATCAGGACTACTCGTCGAGAGTAGCCCTGTGTCTGTTACGTAAACGATACGATCTCGGACTAAATAAGGGAGCAGAACATGACGGCAAAGATCATCGATGGTAAAGCGATCGCTGAAGAAATGCGCGAATCGGTCAAAAAAGGAGTGGAGGAGTTAGTCGCCTCCGGTGGACCCCGGCCGGGTCTGGCGACAGTGCTGGTCGGTGAGGACCCCGCATCGCACACGTATGTCCGCATGAAGCGTAAGGCATGCGCCGAAGTCGGCATTGAATCCTTCCACCATGAATTACCCGCCGATGCGACTCAGGAAGAAGTTGAGGGCTTGGTCAAGGAATTAAATGCCAATCCTGAAGTTCATGGGATCCTTGTCCAGCTTCCATTGCCCGCCGGGCTGGATGAAGAGGCCGTGCTGCGCGCGATCAGCATCGACAAGGACGTAGATGGATTCCATCCGGTCAACATTGGCCGCCTGGCTCAAAAGGGCCGTGAACCGCAGTTTGTACCTTGCACGCCCGCAGGTGTAATGATCTTGCTTGAAAAAGCGGGTGCAAAGCTGGAAGGGGCGCGCGCGACTGTGCTCGGACGATCCAATATCGTGGGGATGCCAGCTGCGCTTCTGTTGGTGAAAGCCAACGCAACCGTGCAGATTTGCCACTCGCGCACAAAGGATCTGCCAGAAAGATGCCGAGAGGCTGATGTGCTCATCGCAGCCATCGGGCGCCCGGAAATGGTGAAGGGTGATTGGATCAAACCTGGCGCGTTTGTTATTGATGTCGGCACCAATCGCGTGGATGACCCCTCCAAGAAGAGGGGCTACTACCTGACTGGTGATGTCGATTTTGATGAGGCTAAAGAAGTCGCCGGTGCGATCACTCCTTCTCCTGGCGGTGTTGGTCCCATGACCATCGCCGGTCTCTTGAACAACACACTGACAGGAGCCAAACGCTCCGTTGATTGATCTTGAATCGATGGTGCTTAGAACGCCGGCCAAATTTGGCCGGCGTTTGCATTTAAGCATGACGAAACTCGCCCTTTGATTATGTTGTCTGACAATTGACCCTTTTGATGGTCCAGTGCTAGACTTTCGCTGTATATAGGGAGGGAGGTCGCATGGCGACATTGCTCGTAAAAAATGCAGAGATTTTGGTCACAATGGACGCGGAGCGACAGGAAATTCAGCATGGTGCGATGTTCATTCGGGATGGTTGGATAGAGGAGATTGGGCCCAGCGATACGCTCAGCATGGAGGCGGATGAGATCCTGGATCTAAGTGGGCATATTGTCCTCCCTGGTTTGATCAACACCCACCATCATCTGTACCAAACCTTAACCCGTGCTCTTCCTGCTGCGCAAGATGTTGATCTATTTCATTGGTTGAAAACCCTCTATCCGGTTTGGGCCCGGATGACTCCTGAAGATATGCGTCTTTCCACCCGACTCGGGTTAACGGAGCTTGCACTTACAGGCTGCACAACGGCTTCAGATCATCACTACATATTTCCTAATGGCTGCCGGCTTGATGACCAAATCGAGGCGGCTAAAGAGGTCGGCTTACGCCTGCACGCTTCACGTGGCTCGATGAGCCTGGGTGAAAGCGACGGTGGATTGCCGCCTGATTCTGTCGTTGAGGACGAAGAGTTTATCCTAGAGGACACCCAGCGAGTGATCGATGCTTATCACGATCCGCATCCCGGTGCGATGACGCGCATTGTGGTTGCACCCTGCTCGCCATTCTCGGTAACCCAGGATCTAATGCGTGAGTCCGCGGCACTGGCGCGTGCAAATGGGGTCCACCTGCATACCCATCTGGCGGAGACGCTAGATGAAGAGCAGTTCTGTCTGGAGGAATTCGGTGAAAGGCCGCTTGCCTATGCTGAAATGCTGGATTGGGCAGGCGAAGATGTCTGGTTCGCGCACGCTGTCCATATCAACCCGGCGGAAGTGAAACGGATGGCCAGTGGTGGGATGGGCGTGGCGCATTGTCCGGGTTCGAATATGCGCCTCGCTTCGGGGATCGCACCGGTTCGTCGTTATCTTGCCCATGACGTCAAAGTGGGCATTGGTGTAGATGGATCGGCGAGCAATGACAGTTCCCATATGCTTGCAGAAGCGCGCCTGGCTATGCTGCTATCGCGTGTTGGACAGGCGGTTGATCCGAGTATCGATGACCAGGCCGACCTTCTTGGCGCCCGTCAGGTTCTCGAGTTAGCCACACTCGGTGGCGCCCGGGTGCTGGGTCGAACGGATATCGGCTCGCTGGAAGAAGGCAAATGTGCAGATTTCATCGCTATCCGGCTTGAGCGTATAGAGTACGCCGGTGCGCTGCATGATCCTGTCGCTGCGCTTGTTTTCTGTTCACCGGTTGAGGTGGACTACAACTACGTCAATGGACGAGCGATAGTGAAGGAAGGGCAAATGCGGACGGTTGAGTTAGAGCCACTTGTCGAGAGTCATAACAAAGCAGCACTGCGGTTGGCGCGTGGTGAATAGCACGAACTAGCTGAGGAGATTAATCATGGCAGCACAGGCAAACACGGACGGATGGCAGGAGATCAGTAAAGCGCTGGTTGATGTCGCAATGGGACGTTCACATGCGGATATGGTGGTGCAGAACGGCCGATGGGTCTGTGTGCAAAGCGGTGAGATCCTGGAGGGCATCAGTATTGCTGTGAAGGACGGTCGGATTGCGTTTGTGGGGGAAGATGCCGAGCACACGATGGGTCCCGATACAGAGATCATTGATGCCGAAG
>JASFLN010000166.1:0-4768 GCA_050118075.1 Anaerolineales bacterium | reverse complement strand
GATAACCTCTTAGCCGGATTTCATTGGGTGAAATCTTGGTGATTGAAGTGTTCCAATGCATGTCAGTCATCAGGTTTTTATCCCATGTTTCTGGAGCACAGCTTTAGTTTCCCTAGGCAGCTCACCGAATGCATCTACAACCGTCACCCCCGCTTCACGCAGGCACTTGACTTTGCCTTCATGACTTCCACGATTCCCTTCAACGATCGCACCGGCATGACTGAAACGGGTGCCGGATTTTGCAGCTTTACCGCCGATGAAGGCAATGATCGGTTTGGTAACTTTCCCTTCAAGAACAAGTTCGGCGACTCTCTCTTCCTGTGTGCCACCGATTTCGCCAAACATCACGATTGCTTCGGTCTCAGGGTCGTTCTGGAATAGTTGCACGACATCAGGGTGGGGCGTTCCGACGACCACATCGCCGCCAACGTGCACAAGCGTTGTTGCCCCAATGCCTTCTTCAGCGAGGTAATAGGCCATCGAAGAGGTGATGCCTCCTGAACGAGAACAAATCCCAACGGGTCCGGGTTTGAACCAGGATTGTGCTGATTCCGCCCGGCCGCCGATCATGCCAACGACGGCTTTACCTGGTGAGAGCACTCCAAGTGTATTCGGCCCGATGAATCGCGCGCCATGCACTTTTGCAGCTTGTGCAATTTTGAGTACGTCGTAGATCGGGACTCGATCGGGGACGAGGACGAGCAGCTTGACGCCGGCGGTGATCGCCTCCAGCGCGGCGTCTTTAACAAAAGGCGCGGGTATGAAGAGCACACTGATATCGATCGGACCATGATTCTCGCAGGCTTCTTCGACGGTATCGTAGACCGGGATGTCGTTAACTTGGGTGCCACCTTTGCCAGGTGTCACACCAGCAACGACCTGTGTTCCATAGCGTGTCATTAATTCAGTCCGTGCCTGGCCTTCCCGGCCGGTGATGCCCTGGACAAGAACCGTTTTTGAGCGGTCAATCAAGATCGACATAGCATCTCCATTCCCACCGCAGAATCATTCATCTAGTCCAGCGATTGGGAGCTGGACGAAACCGCCCTGATTGCCTTCAAAGTAACACTCAATCTGACAGGCGAGGCACTCAATACAGCCTCCTTTACGGGCCTGTTCATCGGAGATATTGAGTACCGGGACATCTCCTTCGAGTGAGAGAATTTGTGGAACGCAGGTTTCAACACAGATCTTTGAGCTGCATTTCCTGCAAGCCGCGTGATCAAGCGTGACGGTCCCGCCGGTGATGGTCTCGAACTGGTAAGGCTCAGCTGCTCGCGGAGGATAATGTCCGGGGGGTTTGTCCGTCGGATAATCGTATGTGGAGATCAGTTCGTCCAGGCGAGCTGCGCACTTTTCCGGGGTGTCGTCTTTGCCATAGGCTTCCACTGGTGCCGGGATTTCTGCTTGAGCCCTCGCGATGATTGCAATGGCTCGCTGCTCTGCATTCCCTCCCAAACGAACCACCGCGGGAACAGTTAGTGGTTCCTCCATAAAGGCTTTAACTAAACCACGTGCACTGTGAAATTGTTCCTGTGATGCGACACCTGATCCAGAAGCAAAGTAACCGTCGATGGGTCCTTGATTGAGAATGATGCGTGCCGCTCGGTAGACTTTTGAAGCAGGGGGGTTTCCTGAGGTGTCGACAAAGTTAGCAAGCCTATAACCACGATTCAAGACCGCGTCCATGCTCATCATAGAGCCACCACCACCGGCACCGTGAAACCCGATTACGCCATCTTTCTGTTTATAGTCATATGCCATCTGGATGAAGTAGAACGTGCCGCGATAATCCTCTGATTCAACCTGCCAGGCGATGCGTTCCAAGGGGGTTGGCGGTCGGTCAAATTCGCGCGCAACTTCGATGCCGAGTTCTGGATGACGGTAGGCAGCGTTGTCATCTATGGTGATCCGGCAGTCGACCGCAAGCAGCCGACCATCCGCTGTAAGGGCTATGGGGTTGATCTCTGCGCTGCGTGCGTCGTACCTTTTTGAGACCTCGTAGAGTGAAGACAGCAGCTTGCCAAGGCCGACTTGAAGAGTTCCATGAAGGTTAAGCGCCCGGACCAGGTTGCGAGCCTCATATTCTGGAAGACCCTGGTTTACATTGATGTGCTCACGGACCATCTGGTCCGGGTGGTTGCGAGCGATATCCTCAATACCGGTTCCACCCACAGCGCTGAAAATCAGCAGTGGAGCTTGAAATTGATCGTCGATAATGACCCCGGCATAAAACTCCCGCTCGATGTCCACGCGTTCTTCAATCAGTACAGAGGTGACTGGTTGGCCATCGATCTGTTCAGCCATGATCTCCGCTGCAGCGGATTGAGCCTCATCGGGAGAATCCGCAAAACGGATCAAGCCGCGGTCAGCACGCCCCGTCACCCATACCTGGCCTTTGATGACTACTGGACAGGAGAGCTCCTCCGCAGCTCGAAAGGCTTCCTCGGGGCTCTGGGCAAGCTTGCCACCTGGAGTGCGGATGCCTTCGTTTAGAAGCAGTGACTTGCCCTGCGCTTCGTGCAATTTGGCCATAGTCTAACTTCCGATCACAAAAATTTATTTTTTGTCATGTTGAATCGATGCAATGTGATGCAAACACAAGTGCAATCGGGATAATGTTGATGCCTAATGTGCATGTTACAGGGCGAAATGAAGCTCTGAGATGATGGCTGACCGGGTGAAGCGGCTGAAGGAAAGTGCATGTCTTTGCTTTGGGAATACCTCGAATTGCATCCCTGGTTGGTGACAATCTCCTTCACGTTCGAGAGTGGCTGGGATTATACAATCGGCGAGGTGCGCTGGCAATTTACTGCCCCCAAAATGGCACTTTTGATCCTTGACGTTATGCTTGAAAATGCCTGACACTTGGTACTTGCACGCATATACATTCCCCCATACCCTGCTTTTAGCTCGAGGAAAAGTTATTGCTCTGCGGTGGTTTCTGCTTATAGAATGTGTTGGTTTTTGCTTTAAATACGAATAAACACATATCCATGCAAGGAGACCCGCATGCAGGTCTTCGCCCGAAAACCGGTCAATCTGGAACGTTTTCGGATTCCGCGCGGAAGGGTTTATCTCATCCTCGAACGTTGTAAGGGCTGCAATCTCTGCGTGGAATTATGCCCCCAGCAGGTCCTCGAAGTATCCCCTGAAACGAACGCAAAAGGCTATCATTACCCCCAATTAAAAACCGGTGCGGGGAATCATTGTGTAAACTGCGAATTTTGCGCAATGGTCTGTCCTGAATTTGCAATCTACACAGTTGAGGTCTCGGAATGAGCAATACCGGGATCCTGACGGGTGCGCATTTCATGAACGGGGATCATGCGTGCGCAGAGGGCGCGATCGCCGCGGGCTGTCGTTTCTTCGGAGGCTATCCGATCACCCCCTCCACGGAGATCGCCGAGCGGCTCTCACGCCGGCTACCTCAGGTCGGTGGTGTCTTCATGCAGATGGAAGATGAGATGGGGAGTATCGCTGCGGTACTGGGAGCTTCTGCAGCTGGAAGCAGATCAATGACCGCGACTTCTGGTCCTGGCTTCAGCCTGATGATGGAGAACTTGGGTCTGGCGATCATGATGGAGCTTCCCTGCCTGATTGTCAACATTCAACGCGGATCGCCGTCTACGGGGCTGCCAACACTTCCGGGGCAGTCGGACATCATGCAGGCTCGTTGGGGTTCTCATGGTGACTACCGGCTGGCGGCATACTCACCCTGGTCTCCACAGGAAATCTTCGACCTCACGGTCCACGGTTTCAACGTCGCTGATCGATATCGCATCCCGGTGCTCATCATGGCAGACGAGGTTGTTGGTCATATGGTAGAGCGGGTGGTCATCCCGGAGGCCAGCGAAATCCCGTTCTGGGATCGCAAGCGGGCCAATGGAAAAAAAGGGGAGGTGTTTCAACCTTTCAAGGCAGACGAGGATCTGGTCCCACCGATCGCGCATGCAGGCGATGGCTACCGGGTGCATTTCACTGGTTTGACACATGACACTCGGGGGTATCCGGACATGTCGCCTGAGACGCACCAGCAATTAATTCATCGGCTGGTGGACAAGGTCGAGAAGAACGCATCCGATATGGAACTCGTCGATTGCTATGAGACAGACGATGCCGAGATCCTCGTGGTTTCCTTTGGGAGCACGGCGAGATCCGCGCGGCGGGCTGTACGGGAAGCGCGTCAGATGGGAATAAAGGCTGGAGCATTACGCTTGATATCCGTTTGGCCGTTCCCAGATAGGGTGTTCAACGAGCTTGCGGAACAAATGGATGCGTTTATTGTTGCCGAGATGAACCTGGGTCAAATAATTACCGAGGTCGAACGCCGCGTGAGGAAACCCGTTCGTGGAGTCCATCATGCCGGTGGAGCGATGTTGCCTCCCGAACCCATCCTTGAAGAAATAAAAAAGGCGGCTGGTGATGAGTGAAGTCACATTTGTTGACTCACATCCCTTAGATACCGTTATACGCTCTGATCGGATGCCGCATATCTGGTGCCCAGGCTGTGGGATCGGCATCGCGATGCGCTGCTATGCCCATGCCATCCTGAACTCAGGAATTGATGAGGATCAACAGGTGGTGGTTTCTGGGATTGGCTGTTCTGGCCGGGTTGCCGGATATATGAATATTGATTCATATCACACGACCCATGGTCGTGCGATACCGTTCGCTACTGGGCTGAAACTCTCCAATCCCGAGCTTAATGTCACGGTTTTCAGTGGAGATGGGGATCTGGCTGCGATTGGAGGCAATCACCTCATTC
>JASFLN010000165.1:0-4799 GCA_050118075.1 Anaerolineales bacterium | reverse complement strand
CCAAATTGCGGGGGATTACTTGTTGCACATAATCGCGATCAAGCAAAATGCACCGAATGCGAGGAGGAGTACGATAAGGGGCAGCTTGAGCTCGAAGAACCAGACATGGCATGATTTCTGCATCTTAGGAATTGCCTAAGAAAATCACACAGTTTAAAATTTTGACGGCTGTGTGCATATATCGGAAACGAGAGTTTATCTTTCGCCGAGAAGCGAGGGGTTATGGAAGCAATACAGAACTTCCTGGATAAAAGAACAGCAATTATCATCGCCGTAGCGCTCATTTTTGGCATTTTATTGGGCGTGCTGTATGCCTGGGTGCTTAATCCTGTCGAATGGGTGAATGGCACACCGGAGGATCTGCGTGAAGACTTGCGCGAAGAATATCTTCGCATGGTGGTTGACTCTTACGAGCTCAACGGCAACGCGGAGAAGGCGTTGGATCGCTATAACGAGCTTGGCGAATTCAAAGACGAAGCCCTCGCACAGGTCGCTGAAGTACCTGAAGACGTCAGCCCCAGCGCTCTACAGAAATTCCAGGCGCTTGTTGCCGTTGAAGTCCCAGTTGTGGAAAGTGAAACTGGTGAAACGGACCTCGAAGAGCCTATGGAGAGTCAACCCGCCGAAGGTGAAACTGGCGAGTCGGAAGAACCAGTGGAGGGTGAAACTGCAGTCGTTCCTGAAACAATGGAAGAAGAAACTGCGGAGCGAACAGGTGCCTCTCGCTTTATCCTTCCGGTTTGTGGAGCGACACTGCTGCTGGGAGCATTGCTTGGTCTCGCGCTGCTGCTCCGGCGAAGAATTGAAGTACGGGAATCTGAATTTGATGAGGCTTTTGAGCAACAGGACATGGGCTCGGCAATGGACTTTGAATCCGTCGAGCCTTATGAAGAACCCGCGGAGGTCGTCGAGCAACCGCTTGCTACTTTCCGGACAACCTATACGCTCGGCGATGATCTCTATGATGACTCCTTTAGTATTGAAAGTCCGGCAACCGGCGATTTCCTGGGTGAGTGTGGTGTTGGCATTACCCACGCCATGAGTGTAGGTGAGCCAAAGAAAGTCTCGGCATTTGAAGTTTGGCTCTTCGATAAAAATGATATTCAGACGGTGACGAAGATTCTATTAAGTAAATATGCTTATAGCGATGAAGATACCCGCGGAACACTCGCAGCGAAGGGTGATATGATCCTTGCTGAGAGTGGTGAAACGGTAGTGCTTGAGACAGCTTCTCTTCAAGTGGAAGCGCGCATCGTAGATTTGAGTTACGGAGAAGGAGCGCTGCCTTCGGAGAGCTTCTTTGATCGACTAACGATCGAACTTAAAGCACGATCCAAGAGCATGTAGATCGAAGGTTGAAAAAAAGAAACGGCAGGTCATTCTGGACCTGCCGTTTTTGATTCCACCGTCGGCGAGCTCAGGATATCTCAATAATCTGCATCGAAATTTCACCTGCGGGGGTTTCGGCAACTGCTTTCTCACCAGCCGATTTACCCATAAGTGCTTTTCCAATGGGCGATTCGTGCGATATTCTGCCATTTCGAGGATCTGCTTCTTTGATGCCCACCAAATCATAGTTATACCTGCGGCCATCCTCTTCAACAACGACATGGCTGCCCAGATCGACAACGCCATTAAATGATTTCTCGATGATGACGGCATTCCTCAAGATCGTCTCCAGTTCCTGGATTTTACCTTCGAGAAAGGCTTGTTCCTCTTTGGCTGCAATGTAATCGGCGTTCTCGCTTAAATCACCCATCGAGATTGCGTGACGCAAGCGCTTGGCCAGTTCGTTTCTGCCTTCCCCTTTAAGGTGCTCGAGTTCAGTTTTCATTTTTTCAGCACCTTCAGGGGTCAATCTAAATTCCTGTTTTCGCATACCTCACCTTTCAACGAAGGTTTATGCTAAAGATTCACCTGTGGATCAAATAATCGGCTGTGCTCATCCAAGGCGAAACGGTCGGTCATACCCGCGATATAGTCTGCGATGGCCCGGTAGAAGTGCTCTTCAGATGCCTTCACCTGAATCTCCTCCGGCAACATAGCCGGATGTTGGGTGTAGGCTTCAAATAACTCTGCAAGGATTTTCTCGGCTTTGACCTGCATTCGATAGACACGATGATGACGGTACATATGGTCGTAGAGAAACGTCTTCAATTCCTGGTTTTTGGTGTGCATTTCATCGGATAGGCCCACAAGGTTTGCTGAATGATTCTGTACATCCTCCACGGAATGGATCTTGTAAAGTTCCAGCTTGTTCTGTGTGTATTCGAGAATTTCACCGATCAGTATTCCGATCAGGCGTCGAATCAAGCGATGGCGGTCAAGCTCACCAAGCTCCCCGGATTTCCAGCCGATGCTTTCGGTGACCTGCTGCCAGAGCTTGAGTTTTGACATAGCCTCCGGAACGAGCAGCCCAGCGCGCAAACCGTCATCCAGATCGTGTGCTGTATAGGCGGTCTCATCCGCCGCGTTAGCAATTTGTGCTTCAAGGTGGCCACGCTTGTCAGGCTCGAAACCTTCAGCTTCTGAAATATCGTACTCGGTCTCGTGCTTAACAATCCCTTCACGGACCTCCCAGGTAAGATTCAAGCCTGGAAATTCAGGATACCGTTGCTCAAGCTCGGTCACGATGCGTAAAGATTGCGTGTTGTGGTTAAAGGCGCCGTGATCTTCCATGAGCATCGATAGCGCACGCTCACCTGCATGCCCGAATGGGGTGTGACCAAGATCGTGGGCAAGACAAATCGCTTCCACCAGATCTTCATTTGCACCCAGCGCGCGGGCAAGGGTGCGGCCGATTTGTGCGACTTCGAGAGTATGGGTCAAACGCGTGCGGTAGTAATCCCCCTCGGTTATCACAAAAACCTGTGTCTTGTATTCCAAGCGTCGAAAAGCAGTGGTGTGAACGATCCGATCCCGATCCCTTTGGAACACCGTCCGGTAGGAGGGTTCTTTGTCCGGGTAGGCTCGGCCGCGTGAGTTACTCGAGCGGAATCCGTATGGAGCCAGTTGTTGATCTTCGAATTGTTCTAATTCTTCGCGCGAGCGTATCATAATTAACCTTAAAGAATCTAATAACAATTGAGTCTAACCGACTGACTGAATACATGTCAACGTTTCACTTTGACAGTTTATAGCAAGTCATCGCATAATCACATCCGGTGAGAGAATTTGCGGAGCGAACTACCATGGGTTATCCATTTCCAAGTGAATCATGGTTGGAAGCGTTGAAGGAGGTGCTCAATCATGATGAGCGCTACGCCGAAACAGCCAAGAACTGGGAAGGTGATATGACCGTCGTCATCGAGCCCGGGAAGCAAGGAAACAGCGAAGATTTGCCTATAGCAAAGTACCTCGACCTGTGGCATGGCACATGTCGCGGAGTCCGATTCATCAATCCCCGAACCGAGGAGCTACCGGAAGCCGCATTCACCCTGCGAGCCAGCATCGATAATCTCTTCAAGATTTTCACCGGTGAACTTGATCCAATGCAAGCGATGCTCACACGCAGACTAAAAGTTGAGGGCAACATGGCCTATATGCTCAGGAATGTGCCCACGGTGTTGGAGTTTGTCCGTTGTGCTCGGGCGGTCGAGATGGAGAACAGCCTCTAAAATTTGATCGTTCACACTGGGAGGGCGGGATGCACCATTACTTGGTTATACATTTAGTGGAGGAATATCCGGAAACGCAGGACGAATGGCTCGACTTGTGGGAAGATGTGATTAAGAATGCTTGTGGAAATGCACGCTGGTTGAATTCGTATTACGATCCGGCTGATGACAAACTTTATTGTGTCTGGGAAGCGGAATCAGAGGATCAAATCACGGCGTGTTTCGGCGAAGTGAACACCAGCATGGCGCCAATCCAGGAAATTCGGGAAGTGGCATTTTTCGACATCGAAGCGCTGGCAGCAAGTTTGAATTCATAAAGCCTTCAATGCTATATGTCCTTGTTTTCGGTGAAGGAGTCGATCATCGCGCATTCTTATGATTTTGACTTTGTAATTATCGGATCTGGTTTCGGCGGCAGCGTCTCCGCAATGCGTCTCTCTGAAAAGGGATATCGTGTCCTGGTGCTAGAGCGGGGCAGGAGAATTCCGGACGACGAGTTTCCAGAGAATAACTGGCAGTTGAGAAAATATCTGTGGATGCCTGGAGCAGGATTGCATGGTTTTTTAAATTTGATCTTGCTGCGGGACTTAATGGTTATGAATTGGAGTGGGGTGGGGGGTGGCAGTCTAGGGTATGCAAATGTATTGGTTGAGCCGGACGAAAAAATGTTTGAAGCACCCGCTTGGCGAGATCTGGCCGATTGGCGCACTATCCTCAAACCGCACTTTACTGAAGCGAAACGTATGTTGGGGAGACAGAAAGTGCCAGATTTCTCACCCGCAGATGAGATTATGCGTTCAGCGGCGCTTGAGATGGGTCGGGCAGCTACATTTGAACCTGTAGATGTTGGGGTCTATTTTGGTGAGCCGGGCGAGGAGCATCCCGATCCCTATTTTGGTGGTGAAGGACCGCAGAGAACAGGGTGTATATATTGTGGTGGCTGCATGATTGGCTGCAGATACAACGCCAAGAATACACTCCCCAAGAACTATCTATATTTTGCAGAGAAATGGGGCGCGCAGGTTTGGGCTGAACTCGAAGCGACCCGCATCGATCCGATCGTTGATCTGGATCATGCTATCGATGGATATCGCGTACACTATCGCGATTCTACGCGACTGTTCCGTCGTGAATCGCAGAGTGTGACTGCTAAGCGAGTCATTGTCGCGGCGGGCGTGTTAG
>JASFLN010000164.1:0-4845 GCA_050118075.1 Anaerolineales bacterium | reverse complement strand
ATTTTATGCTATGGAAGCGGAGAATGGTTGGCAGGTCTGGCGCTTCCGAATGGGAGGCCCGACAATCTCGACACCGGCTATTCAGGATGGGATCATTTACGTAGGCTGTGGCGATAACAACATCTACGCAATCAATGCCCGTCATGCCCGTGAAGAGTGGCGGTACGAGACCGATCACCAAGTGACAGGTTCACCCGTCGTTCATCAAGGCAGCGTCTACTGCGGGTCGGTCGATGGCTCATTTTATTGTCTTGATTTCAAGAGCGGCAGACTGCGCTGGCGTTTCCACACTGAAGGTCCGATCACCGGCTCGCCGGTTGTAAAGGACAATGTGATCTATATAGGCTCGACAGATCACACGCTCTATGCTTTACTTGCCTGAAGCAAGAAAGAATACAGGTTTTTAGTTCATGGCATCTTTGATTGAATCCATCCGCTCCTTCTTCAAAGGCAAATCCACGCCGGTCGCTGAAGTTGAAAGGACTGTGCGTAAGACGCTCACAGTCCCGGAAGATGTACATCAAATTGTTATTGGCACAGGACAATCCACCGGGATTGAACGCAGCCACAACGAAGACGCGCTGCTTGTGATCAGCAGCTCCGCTGCTGGGGATCCTACACCTCCTAGGTTCGGGCTTTTTGTGGTAGCCGATGGTATGGGCGGCCACCGCGCTGGAGAAGTAGCCAGTGCAGTTTCGATCCGCACAGTCGCACGCAGGGTTACTGAACAAACGATCGTTCAGATGCTGGGCGTTGACACCGAGGATGAAATGGAGCCACTCCAGGATCTGCTTCGCAGCGCGATCGAGGAAGCCAATGAAGCCGTCGTCGAGCAAGTGCCTGGAGGTGGAACGACGCTAACGGCCGTCGTAATGCTGGGCAATCAACTGACGATTGGTCATGTTGGAGATAGTCGGGCTTACTTACTCCAGGATGGACGCACAGAAGTGCTCACACGTGACCACAGTTTAGTCGAACGATTGCGTGAATTAGGGCAATTGACCGCGGAAGAAGCCGCAGTGCACCCCCAGCGTAACGTCCTTTACAGAGCGATCGGTCAAGGTGCGAATCTGGAAGTAGATGTCTCCAGTCTACCTGCTCCACAGAATGGATCCATCATGATCTGTTCGGATGGCCTCTGGGGCGTTTTAGGTGATGAGCGCATGAAGCGAATCATCGCCGACGCCCCATCGCCGCAAGTTGCCTGCGAGCAACTCGTTGACGCTGCAAACGCCGCAGGAGGACCGGATAACATCACCGTGATTCTGGTCCGCTTCCCACCAGATTGAGAGGGGATGTGGAAGCTGGGAAGGATTATTACTCGATCCTGGGTGTCCCCAGGAATGCCACGCCCGAGCAGCTCCGTCGGGCGTATCGAGAAGCTGCTCAAAAACTCCATCCGGATAAAAACGTCGCCCCCGGTGAAACTGAACTATTCCTTGAAGTAAGCCAGGCGTACGAAACACTCATTGATTCCGAAAGTCGGGCAGCCTATGATGTACAACTCGCAGAGTTTGAAGAGAAACTTGCCGCTGAGGCCCCATTCACCTACACCGTCCAGCACAGCAAACCAGCCTTATTGAAACTCGAGGAACCTCAAGTCCATTACGTGATGCTTGACATCAAAGGTTCCGATATACTCCCGGACTACCGCCCGCCAATTAACTTGAGCATCGTGATCGATCGATCAACATCGATGCAGGGTGAACGGTTGGATCAGGTCCGGTCAGCGGTGACGACCATCTTGCGGGACCTGCAACCTGAAGATCACGCTTCTGTGATTGCCTTCAGCGATAAAGCCGAGGTCGTTGTCTCGCCGAGTCAAGCAAAAGACCTTTCCGCCGCAAGAGCACGCTTGAGTTTAATGCAGGCATTCGGTGGGACAGAAATTGCTCAGGGCTTGTCCCTGGGATTAGACGAGCTCCATCGCAATTACAACCGCGAGGGTGTCAACCACATTGTTTTGCTCACCGATGGCAGGACCTATGGCGATGAAGATCTTTGCTTCGAACTCGCCGATGAAGCTATTAAATATGGCATCACCATCAATGGCGTTGGAATCGGATCTGATTGGAGTGATCGTTTTCTGGACGAGCTTTCCAGCAAGACCGGTGGGAATGTGCTCTTCCTCAACACCCCCAGAGCCGTCACGGATCTGCTCTCAGGGATTTACGATGACTTAAGCCAGATTGTCGCCAAGAAGGTCCGTCTTGAAGGGGCCACTGGACAATCCGTCGATCTACGCGAAATGTTCAGGCTGCTGCCTGAACCCATGCCTCTCTCAGACGCATTACCTGTAACTTTGGGAAATCTTCCAAAAAAGTCTTCCATACGAATCCTGTTGGAACTCGTCATCCACCCATCTCCGGGGGCTTCCGAGCTGCCGATCGCCAAACTCCATATCTCTGGTGAGCTGGTTGGTAAAAGCATGCAACCTGCAGCCGTACCTATCTCTATCAAGCTCCCGGTAAGCGAAGAGCCTGAGACTGATCCACCTCCCAAAGAAATAGCATCCGCGCTCAACTTGCTTTCGCTCTACAAGCAACAAGAGAAAGCAAGGCACGAAGCTGAATTGGGAGAGTCGGCAAAAGCGGCCCAACGACTGGAGAATCTAGCTACACAATTGCTCGCAGCGGGGGAACGAGAACTAGCCAAGACCGCGCTGAATGAAGCGGTGACAATTTCAAAATCGAAGAAAATATCCGAAGAGGGCGAAAAAACATTGAAGTACGGCACACGCGCCCTGCTCTTACCGGCACCATCGAAGAAATCATGATCGAATGTCCAACCTGTAAGCACCGGGAATTCGTGGGAACGCTCTTCTGCAGCGAGTGCGGCACCCGACTGGTTCATGTCAGCCCGATGCCAACCAAGTCCATCTCCAAAGAGAAGATAAGAGAAGAAGCAAAAACTACCCGACCTACCCCTCCTGGACCGGAGCTTTCTTCTGGCGCTCTCATTGGCCTACGAATCATAACCACTGGTGAGATTATTTCGCTGATTGGTCGCGACAATTTCACACTGGGACGCTCGATTGAAGGTCAGTCGATCCTGCCCGATGTGGACCTCTCCAGGTTTGACGCCTATGATTTTGGTCTCTCACGCATGCATGCGGAAATTCGCCTGGATGAAAACGAAACGCACATAATCGATTTGCAAAGCGCTAATGGTACCATTGTCAACGGTAAACGCATCTTGCCCAACCAACCCGAGCCAATCGAGCATGGGGATATCATACAATTAGGTCGGCTGCGTATGCAGGTTATTTCGCGCATCAATTAACCACAAGGATAGAAAAATGGCACACACGGTCTTAGTTCATATTTCCAACGAGGAAGCTGTCCTCGGAGAGATGGACGAACTCCCAAAGCCCGATGACACTGTTATCAAGGTCAACAATCCGAGAAAAAGAGATGACAAAGATCTCCCTTATCTCCATGAAACCGTGACCACGGTCATCTGGCCGATGCACCGCATCAATTTCATCGAAATCCTGCCGACACGTGAGGACGAGGATCTCATCGGCTTCGTGCGTGAATAGAGAGATGGAAAATCCAGGTCACCGAAGAAAAATCCTGGTCGTCGACGACGAACCAAGGATGATCCATTTTATACGCTTGAATCTTGAGCATGACGGCTTTGAAGTTTACGAAGCCGAATCGGGATCGGAGGCATTAGAGCAATTGCGTGATCAGCTGCCTGATCTGATCCTGCTCGACGTGATGATGCCCGGTCTGGATGGTTTCGAAACCCTGCGCCTGATCCGTGAAATTTCCACTGTGCCTGTGATCATGCTCACCGCAAAAGGCGAAGAAGAAGACAGAGTTCGCGGTCTGGAACTCGGTGCCGACGATTACATCACTAAACCGTTTAGCCCGCGTGAGCTGGTCTCACGTGTGCGCGCCGTGCTTCGCCGGACGGAAATGCCAAGCCAACCTGTTCATGATGTTATCGAGGTAGATGACCGATTGAAAATTGATTTCGATCGCCGCGAGGTGTGGGTCGAGGGCGAATTGGTCAAACTACGTCCAACCGAGTACCGTCTGCTTTATCATCTCGTAAAAAACGCGGGTTGGGTAGTACCCCACGAGCAGCTGCTGGCTAAAGTCTGGGGTTACGAATACCGGGACGAAACCCATTACCTGCGACTCTATGTGAATTATCTCCGTCAAAAATTGGAAAAAGACCCCTCGAACCCAGAATATATTCTCACAGAACGGGGAGTTGGGTATCGTTTCGTCGATTACCGACGGGATGAGGACAACGACACGTAGACCCTGAGACACTTCGGTTAGGCTTTTTACGCTATGCCCAAAACGATCCACATTGTCAGACAATCGTGGATCGTTTACAATTCCTAACTAGATAGCTAAAGCTTATGAGGTTACATTGACACGCCAAAGAATCTTACTTGTAGATGACCATGAAGTCGTTCGCCTGGGTCTAAAAGCTTTACTGGATAAACATCCGGAATTTGAAGTGGTAGCGGAGGCCGCCAGCGCCAACGAAGCAGTTGAGAAAACAAAAGCGCATGAACCAGATGTCGTCGTGATGGATATTCGACTCAAGGGCGGCTCTGGGATCGAAGCATGCGAGCGCATCACGGAGGAGTTTCCGGATACAAAAGTGATCATGCTCACTTCTTATGCAGAGGATGAGATGCTTTTCTCAGCCATCCGCGCTGGCGCGGCTGGATATGTCCTTAAACAGATCGGTGGGGATGATCTGGTTAAGGCGATCGAATCGATTGGCAGAGGTGAAGCTTTGCTCGATCCCGCAGTCACACAACGTGTTTTTCAGGAAGTGCGCAAGGCTGCCAGGGAAGAGGAAGCCTCTGCCTTCGCC
>JASFLN010000163.1:0-4846 GCA_050118075.1 Anaerolineales bacterium | reverse complement strand
TGCGGCAAACTTCGCAACCGCGCCGCGCGGCGTGGCCTTGGACGCCTGCCCGCCAGTGTTGGAGTACACACCGGTGTCCAGCACAAGCACGTTCACATTTCGCCCAGAGGCGAGTACATGATCCAGACCGCCATAGCCGATGTCATATGCCCAGCCATCGCCACCCACGATCCAAACCGACTTGGGTGTGAGGTAATCAGCGACGCTCAACATTCTCTTCGCTTCAGCGGCTTTACTCTTCGAGAGCTCTTCTTTGAGCTCTTCCACGCGCTTGCGCTGCTTGTCATAGGCTTCCGGAGTGTCAAATTTCGCATTCGCAATCGATTCGACCAACTCGGAATTTCCGTTCCACTTGCCTTCTGAAAGCATATCGTATGCATATGTGGTGAGCTTATCGACCGTCAAGCGCATACCCATGCCAAACTCAGCATTATCCTCAAAGAGCGAGTTCGACCACGCCGGACCCCGCCCTTCGTCATTGGGGGCGTAGGGTGTTGTTGGCAGGTTGCCTCCGTAAATCGACGAACATCCGGTTGCGTTGGCGATGATTAGGCGGTCGCCAAACAGCTGGGTGAGCAGTTTGACATAGGGTGTTTCACCGCAGCCAGCGCAAGCCCCGGAGAACTCAAATAAGGGCCGCAGGAACTGCGATCCCTTCGTAGTGTAACGGTTGAAGAGTTCCGGGTCAGGATCCGGGATCGAAAGGAAATAATCCCATTTCGCAGCTTCCTGTTCACGGATCGGCGCCTGAGGGGCCATATTGATCGCTTTGTGATCGGTTTTGTTCCCCTGCTCATCCTTGGCATACGCCGGGCAGATATGCACACATGCTCCGCAGCCAGTGCAGTCTTCTGGGGCGACCTGCAGCGTATAAACCAGGTCTTCAAACCCGCGTCCTTTCGCTTCGAGAAACTGCCAGCCTTCCGGCGAGTCGCCATTGGTATACGAGGGATCGTAGACCTTCGGTCGGATCGTTGCATGCGGGCAAACGAACGCACACTGGTTGCACTGGATACAAACTTCCGGATCCCAGACCGGGATCTCGGTAGCCACATTGCGCTTCTCGTACCTGGTAGTACCTACCGGATAGGTCCCGTCATTCGGCAGCAGTGAAACCGGAATCTCACCTCCCCGACGGGCGATCATCTCCCCGGTAACCTCTTGAACAAATTCGGGTGCAGATTTCGGCACTGGCGGGATCATGTGAATATCGGACGTTGCCTTCTTTGGGATTTCAATTTTGTGAATTCTCTCCACCGCCAGGTTAGCCGCCTTGATGTTCATGTCCACAACGGCTTTGCCTTTGTCCCCGTAGGTATCTTCAACGGCGACTTCCATCTTCTCCATCGCCTGATCCTCGGGCAGCACGCCTGAAACCTTGAAGAAAGCAGCCTGCATGATCACGTTGATGCGGGCTCCCAGACCGAGCGACTTCGCCAAAGAGTACGCATCAATGACGTAAAACTTTGCCTCCTTCTCGATCAGCGCTTCCTGCACCTCACGTGGCAGCTGCTCCCAGACTTCATCCTTGGAGTAGGGGCTGTTCAGCAGGAACGTGCCGCCCTTCTTGAGATGCGTCATGATTTCGTAGCGTTCCAGGAATTGGAAGGCATGGCAGGCGAGAAACTCAGCCTTATCGATCTCATACGTGCTGTGGATCGGGTTCGAACTGAACCGTAGGTGGGAGATGGTCAGCGATCCGGATTTCTTCGAGTCGTATACGAAGTGACCCTGAGCGAAGTTATCCGTTTCTTTGCCGATAATCTTGATCGAGTTCTTATTGGCGCTGACCGTGCCGTCACCACCCAGACCGTAGAACATTGCCTGATGCGTACCTTCGGGCAGTGACGAGAAGCTCTGATCCCATTCCAGGCTGGTGTCCGCCAGGTCATCGTGGATACCAACCGTGAAGTGATTCTTGGATTTCTTGGCTTTCAGGTTGTCAAAGACAGCCTTCGCCATGCCCGGGTTGAATTCGCGTGAACCAAGACCATAGCGACCACCGACGACTACAGGTGCGTTCTTGTGATCCAGGCGACCTTCCGTAACCGCTTCGCTGATCGCATTTTGGACATCCAGGTACAGTGGCTCTCCAGAAGCACCGGGTTCCTTGGTGCGGTCGAGCACCGCGATTTTCTGCACTGAGTCCGGCAGCGCGGCGAGCAACGCTTCACCATCAAATGGCCGGTAAAGCCGGACCTTGATCACACCGACTTTCCCACCATTCGCGTTGAGGTAGTTCACCACCTCATGCACCGTATCGCCACCGGAAGCCATAATGACGATGACGTGCTCTGCGTCCGGGGCGCCTTCATAGTCAAAAAGGTGATACTCACGGCCAGTAATCTTTGCAAAGCGTTCCATAGCCGCTTTTACAATGCCGGGTGTTTTCAAGTAGTACGGATTCACCGTCTCGCGCGCGGCGAAGAATACATCGGGGTTCTGCGCGGTGCCGCGAATCGAGGGGTGGTCTGGCGTTAAACCGCGCTTGCGGTGATCGATAACCCACTGCTCATCAATCATTGCAGCGATATCGTCATACGTCAGCTCTTCGACCATCTGTATTTCGTGAGACGTACGGAAACCATCAAAGATATTCAAGAACGGCACGCGCGCTTCCAGCGCAGACGCCTGGGCGATCAACGCCAGGTCCATGACTTCTTGTGGGTTGTTGCCGAAAAGCTGTCCCCAGCCTGTAGAGCGGGCAGCCATCACATCACTGTGATCGGCGAAAATTGACAGGGCCTGGGCAGCCACGGAACGGGCTGCGATGTGAAACACCGCCGGGGTCAATTCGCCCGCGATCTTGAACATATTGGGAAGCATCAGCAGCAAGCCCTGCGATGCCGTAAAGGTGGTAGTGAGCGCGCCAGTCGTTAAGGCACCATGTACTGCGCCAGCCGCGCCACCTTCAGCTTGCATCTCCACCACATTCGGCACAGTCCCATAGATATTCGGTTGGCCTGATGCCGCCTTTTCATCCGCGATTTCCCCCATCGGTGAGGAGGGGGTAATCGGGTAAATCGCAATCACCTCGTTCGTGGCATAGGCCACATGGGCCGCAGCCGCATTTCCGTCGTAAGGCACGAATTTCCGCTTGGATTTATTCGCTGCCATGAGTTACTCCTTTCAAATCGATTAAATACTGGGGAGCGCGCTGGAGGCGCGTAAAATTCCTTTGGGCACTTCCAGATGAGTCTAGTCCCCTTAAATGTAGGTCAATAGTGCAGAAGTTATCCTAAAGCGGAGGATAGTTGTCACTATTACACATGCGAGTTTTCCACCATCCTTTATAATGTCCTCGTTCGCCCCAGGAGGGATCATGGCCAATCTGAAAACAACATACATGGGAATTGACGTCGATTCACCGCTGCTCATCGCAGCCAGTTCGATTTCGAGCTACATCGACCGCATCAAGCTCGCCGAGCAAGCTGGCGCGGGCTTGTTGGTGATCCGCTCACTCTTCGAAGAGCAGATCCAGATGGAAGCACAGCGTTTTGAAGAGTCGCTATCGGTGGGCGCGGAAAGTTTTCCGGAAGCGCTCTCGTATTTCCCGGACATTGAGCACGGTGACGCGGACGAGCATCTCATGTGGGTTGAGAAGACACGCGCGGAGGTCGAGCTGCCGTTGATTGCCAGCCTGAACGCAATCTCTCTAGGTTCCTGGACAAAATACGCCAAACAGTTGGAATCGACCGGCGTTCAAGGCCTCGAATTGAACGTCTACTCCATCGCCGCCAACCCGAAACGCACAGCCAAAGATGTCGAGAAAGAGCTTTATGAGATCGTAGAAGCTGTAACGGGCGAAGTTGATATTCCCGTCTCGGTGAAATTGAGTCCCTATTATTCCTCAATGGCGAACGTCGCTGCCGAATTATCCCGGCGAGGTGCCGACGCGCTGGTGCTCTTCAACCGTTTCCTTCAGCCGGATATCGATCCATTGACCGAGGAACTTGTTCAGGAAATGGTCTATAGCTCACCAGAAGAGATGAAGCTTCCCCTGCGCTGGGTCGCATTGCTTTATGGACGTCTCGATAGTGAATTGGCGCTTAATACCGGAGTCCATTCTGGTCACGATGCCGCCAAAGCACTTCTTGCCGGAGCTCAGGTGATTCAGGTAGCTTCTGCATTGTTAGAAAACGGGATCCCATATCTCTCCACAATGCTCCGCGAACTGGAGGATTGGATGGAGGAACATTCCTACGGCGAGCTAGCGGACTTCCGCGGCAAGATGAGCCAGAAGGAAGTTGCCGATCCGCTGGCCTTTGAGCGTGCGCAGTATGTGAAATTGCTGCTGGGGCAAAAGTAGACACAGTTCAATTAGTACAATGCAGAAGGGCACGGCTTGGCCGTGCCCTTTTTCATTGTTTCCCGTTAGGGTATGTTCAAATACACCGGGAACAAAACTCAGAACAAATCGATCTTGAAGGGGAAGATCAGGTTCAAAATCAAGCCCACTACAAACATCCCACCCGCCAGCTTGTTGTGATAGAAGGCGGCCGAGACAAACCACAATGGCCACACAGGGTAATCGTCCGGCGGTTCATCCGGCTTTGGTTGATTGTAGATCCGCAGCACTTCCATCAATCTCGGAATGGCCAGCAAGACCAGCAGCAACCAAACGCCGAGCGATCCCGATAAAACCAGCCCCAGGATCACCAGGTAATAGGCCACCATCAGCGCTTTATTCAACCAGAGTGAAGCCCGTTCGCCGATCATCACCGGGAGTGTGTGGATACCTTTGGCTTTATCCACCTCGAGTTTATCAATATGCTTGCCAATCAGCACGGTTGTCACCACCAGCGCGTAGGGGATACTCGCAAGCCACACTCCAGCAGGCGGCAGT